>JAGHBZ010000184.1 GCA_021160705.1 Candidatus Sumerlaeota bacterium | reverse complement strand
TCTCTGAACCCATCTGCCGGAATAACAGCAATGCCGCTTAAATTTGCTCGTCTCAACTCGTTCATCAGTGCTTTATCCTTCTCAAGAGAACTCTTTAAACGCTCAAAAAACGCCTGGTCAAGCAGGGGCTCTATATCTGCTTTGAGAAACCCTATACGAAATAGTCGGGGCGGATTACTCAAATCGCTTTGCAATGTAGTTGTGCTAAATTCTTGAGCCTGTATCTGCGGGCGGATAAATAGAGCAAGAGTAAATATCGCCATACTTAGAAAAATTATTATAGATTTAATTCGCATCGTTTAGTCCTTAGAAAAATAGTTATTATCTATGATTAAACAATCTAATGTGGTGAATCGCAAGAGGATTTATTTTCTAATGGTTCTTTATGGAGGTAACCTGATTAAAGCAATCTTGACTTTGTTCGGCGTGGATAAAATAGACTACTCCTATATCCTATGCATATTACAATTAAACTCATATCACCTGCCTGATTAAACTGTGTACATAGAGTCTCAGACCCGGCTACTGCAATGTTAACTCCACAGTGTGAGATTACTTCTTCTTATGTGGTGGAGATGGTGGGATTTGTTTTCTGGCAGGTGGGCGCGGCGAAAATTCTGTTTCCTTTTTTAATAGCACACGTGGAATTGGATTGTAGCTGGTCTCAGGATGAGGAACTCCGGGCAACATAAAAGGAGGCGGTGAAGGACGAGGGGTTGGTGTCGCAAGTACCTGTCTTTTATATGCACTGGGTCCCTGCTGAAAATAATGCCAGCCTCGGAATTGATAGTCAAAAAAGTATCTGTGTGGTCTGGGTGTCGGTTTGGGTTTAGGTTTGGGTTTAGTGCGAGGGACAGGGGTTTTTTTTGGCGAAGGAGTCAAAGTCGGTTTAGGTGTCGGCGAAGATTTGACCACTGGCGTGGCGCGTGAATCGGCTAACTCCATTCCATTTTTTCCTGTTAGGCCTTCTGCAATCACAGCGTGTAGAAAAATAGCAAATGCCAAGATAACTATAATCATACACGCCATCAGGGCTTTTGACATTATGGCTACCTCCTTATCTGCGATACATTTTTCTTGAACAACAGAGGTCTTGTCGTATACAGTCTTATTCTTTATTTAATAGTGAGATAAGGTTGTCCAATTCGCGCAACAACCAATCCGTATTGTATATTACCTGTTCGTGCAGAATGCGACGCTGAATTGTTATTAGTGCTTGTTTAAGTTGGCTGAGCATTTCTTTTGTCTCCTGAGTGCTGGAGATGGGCAATCGTTGTGGTTGCTCTTTCCCAAATCGGTCGAGTAACTTGAGTTTTTTTTCGTAACCCTCGAGTGCTGTGACGCTCTGACGAACTGTGTCGTAAATAGATTGACGGGATACCCTGAACTGAGATGCAATATCGCTAAATGACTTGCCTTCAATGTAATGCAGGCGACTGTACTGTTGCTGTTTTCTGGTTAGTAATGCACCATAAAGGTCAAGCAATGCGCGAATTCGTTCGGCTGAATTTTTTGTTTTTTGTTTTTTCACAATATTTTTCAAGTTATCAGATTTATGTAAATAAACATTATTTTTAATCACCCGAAGGGGTCAAGATAAATTACACTCAGCCGAGGAGAAAAATGCGCGGAATAAAAATCGTACTTTTTGACCTGGACAATACGCTCTGGGACCATACCCGGGCGCAAGATGTAGCAATTAGAAAACTCGCAGGAAAATATAATCTCCCTGCCGAGGAGTTTGCTATGCTATATAAATTTTTCAACGACAAAGCCTGGCGGATGTTCGCCAGAGGCGTCTTCTCATTGGCTGAGATGCGGCATTATAGGTTTGCATTGAGCTTTGAGGCATTGGGCGACGTAGCGACTGGGCTTGACCCCATTTGTATCAATGATGAATATCTTCAAATTTACGGACAGGAAACCTTTCTTTGTCCCTATGCAGATACAGTGCTCGGTACTCTGGCTGAAAAATTTACACTTGGAATTCTTACCAACGGTTTTCGGGATAGCCAGCTGAAAAAAATTAAATCTTCGCCGATTGCTGAATACATATCATACTTTTTCCCTGCTGATGAAACTCAATTCCTGAAACCTGATGAACGGTTCTTCAAATTTGTTCTTGATAGGATAAATGTGTCCAGAGATGAGATTGTCTATGTTGGCGACTCTTTTGAAGAAGATATAGTTGGCGGGAAAAAAGTCGGGCTAAAGGTCATCTGGTATAACCCGGAGCAGAAGCAAATTAAGCCACACCAGTACCAATGCAAACCTGATGCAGAAATCTCTGACCTCAGAGAATTGATTGACATCCTTGAGTGATTACATAAAGAAACCACCAGATAGGCTCCGGATATGCTCCAGACACGCTCAGTGGTAATCTACTGTATAATAGCAGGAGAGCAATCGCATAAAAAAAATAAATTTTTTATTAGAATAATAGTGATTTTCAATAGTACATAAGATTACAATCTTGGCATTTTGGAAGGAGGACGTAAATGAACGAATCACTGCCGGTCCAGGACATAAAAAAATTGGTAAGAGAATATGAAGAAAACATTGTTCATTTTCTGCAGGACCTTGTACGAATCCCTTCACCAAGTTGCAAAGAAAAAGCCGTTGCCGAACGCATTCTTAAGGAGATGGAGAGTCTCGGATATGATAATGCGTGGATTGATGAGATAGGAAACGTAATTGGGAGGGTTGGCTCAGCAGACGCGGAACGCAATCTACTCTATGACGGACACATTGACACCGTTGGGATTGGCGATACAAAGTTGTGGCGGTTCCATCCGCTGGCAGGCGAAATTGCTGATGGACAACTTTGGGGCAGGGGTTCCGCTGATAATAAAAACGCTGTCGCTGTCCAGGTCTACGGTGCGTTTATCAGTAAAAAGATATGGGGCGACTCCCTCCCTTTTGGCATCTACACTGTTGGCTCAATTATGGAAGAGGACTGTGATGGGTTGGCGTTAGAGTATGCCATCAAAGAAAGTATTCCCGTTACAATTAATGCGGTTATTCTTGGGGAGCCTACTAATTGTCGGATATATCGTGGTCATCGTGGTCGTGTAGAAATCTGCATTGAGACTAAAGGTCGCTCTGCTCATGCGAGCAACCCTGAGCTCGGCGATAATGCAGTCTACAAAATGGCAGATATTATTAAAGCTGTGGAAGAACTTGACCAGCATCTTGCCAGCGACCCTTTTCTCGGTAAAGGAACTATCGCACTTACTAAAATTGAATGCGATACCGATTCGCTCAACTGTGTTCCTTATGGGTGTCGTATCTATCTCGACCGCAGACTTACTAAAGGCGAAGATAAAGAGCTCGCACTTGCACAGATAAATACTATTGCTGGCGTCAAAGATACTAAGGCGGAGGTACGAATCCTGCAGTATGAAGCGATGAGCTGGACTGGCAAGAAACTCAGCGCTGAAAAATATTTCCCTACATGGACTTTGCCTGAAGACCATTCGCTGGTACAGGGGTCTGCTATGGCATTTCGCCTGCTCTTCAATCAAGAGCCGGTGATTGATAAATGGCGGTTCAGCACTAATGGCGTTGCTACTATGGGA
>JAGHBZ010000110.1 GCA_021160705.1 Candidatus Sumerlaeota bacterium | reverse complement strand
TCTTATTCTTTTTCTCCTGGTGAGTATCAGGGTAGAGGGGGGTGGTTTTGATGGAGAGCGTGCATTCCGCCTGCTGGAGAAAATCTGCTCCTTCGGTCCCCGTGTTCCGGGCACTCCCGCACACCAGAAGTGTATGGAGTTTATCAAAGCGGAGATGGGGCGTCTGGGCTACAAAGTCTATCTCCAGAAGTTTGAACACAAGCCCGCTCTGTTAAAGAAAAAAGTCACGATGACAAATATAATAGCCTATACTGAACCACTCTCCACAGGCACAGTCATTCAGCTCTCCAGTCACTGGGATACACGCCCAATAGCAGAGCGAGACCCGGAGGCTCGGTTGCGAACTCTACCAATTCTCGGCGCAAATGATGGTGCCTCCGGGAATGCGGTTATGCTTGAGTTTGCGCGAATAGCACGGACTCAACGATTTTCGCATCATCTTATTTTTGTCTTTTTTGACGGGGAAGACCTTGGTACACGTGAACGCCCGGATGAGTTCTGTTTGGGCTCCCGGTATCTTGCACAGCATTTTCCCGGGTTTTTGCATTTTGATTTCGGTATAAATCTGGATATGATTGGCGACAAAGACCTGCTGGTGCGGATAGAGCCCTATTCTTATCGTTCAGCAAATACCTTGGTGGAGGAATTCTGGGATATAGCACAAAAAAATTACCCTGCACACTTTTCACACACATTTTACCCACCAATTATAGATGACCATTACCCGTTCGTAACTCAAGGAAAACCATATATTAACATTATAGATTTCGATTATCGGTGGTGGCATACACAAAATGATACGCCGGAGCAGTGTTCTGCGATGAGTTTACAAATCATTGGCAATACGCTACTTAGGTTCGTTCAGCTAAAGCTAAAAATAGGAAAAAATTTTTCTTGAAGGTTTTAAATCCACTTTGTTACCTTCTCATTTCTGTATAACAATTTTCTGTGTCGTTATCTTTTCAAATTATCTTTATCTTGAGGTTAATAGGGATGAAATCGTCTTCAGAAATGCTATGGAATAGGGCAATTATTCGGCTTAAACATCTTATTGACGCCCAGAGTTTTAACACCTGGATTATCCCAATCAAGTTCAAATCGTATAAGGAGAACACATTCTCACTGGAGGTTCCGAGCAAGTTCTATAAACGCTGGTTACTCACAAACTATATTGACAAAATCAGAAGTGTTCTGCGTCAGATAACCACCACTGAATGTGAGGTAGTCATCACCTGTCCGGATGAAGACGTAGAGATGGAGACCCCGGATATGTTTCTTCAGTCCTCCAGCGTGTTTCAAGAGAGTGATGATGAGCCACAGGAGGCAGACTCACAGCGAGACGATGATTTTTCATTCATCCACCGGAGGCAGCTAAACCCCCTGTATACATTTGAAAATTTCGTGATAGGAGAGAGCAATCGTTTTGCCTGTGCAGTGGCAAATGCGGTGGCTGACCCTTCCACGAAAGCGTATAATCCGCTTTTTATCTACGGGGGTGTGGGGCTGGGGAAAACTCACCTTATGCAGGCAATCGGACACCAGCTCCTGAAGGTGGCGAAAAACGCCAGAGCTGTCTACGTGACGTCAGAGCAATTTATGAATTCCTTTATTGACGCTATCAGCAAGAACAAACAAGCAGAGTTCCGAAGATATTTCCGAAACACAGATTTACTGCTCATTGATGATGTGCAATTCTTTATCGGCAAAGAACGGACTCAAACAGAATTTTTCCATACGTTTAATGCGCTCTACGATGCGAGCAAGAAGATTGTGATTTCCAGCGACCGTCCCCCAAAAGAACTGGCAAGTCTTGAGGAAAGATTGCGTTCGCGGTTTGAATGGGGGATTATTGTGGACATCCAGCCACCTGAACTGGAGACAAGAATTGCCATCCTCAAGAAGAAAGCCGAACTCCAGAACCTCTCCATCCCCCCGGAGGTGACGTATTTTATTGCTGAGCATATTACCTCAAATATTCGGGAGCTGGAAGGTTCACTCCATCGCATCAAAGCATACGCAGAGGTACACAGACGTAAAATTACCCTTGAGCTGGCAAAGAAACTCCTATCTCATCTTAAACCAAAAGAAGAGAGACAGAGTGTGAGTGTGGAAGATATAATTCATACAGTAGCAAAGTATTTTGACGTCCGTCCCCAGGATATTGTAGGGACGCGTCGTCAGCAAAAAATCGCTATTCCCCGACATATCGCACAATACCTTGCTCGTGAGTTGACACCTCTTTCACTGCCAAGAATTGGGAAACTCTTCGGCGGAAAAGACCATACTTCTGTGCTTCATGCCTGTCGAAAGATTGAGTCCCTGCTCGTAAAAGACCCCAATCTAAAAAATATCATTAATTATCTAACCAAACAGTTGAACTCTGGGTCATAGTTATTGTATAATGTTGATATATTCTTTTAAGGAAAGGCGTGAGAAAAATGTGCTCGATGCTAAGGCACTGTAAAAGAACGAAAATGGCAAGAGGATTCACGTTTCTGGAAATAATGTTTGTCGTTGCGATTATCGGTATTTTGCTCAGTATAGCTATTCCCAGATTTACTGGCAAGGCACAACGCGCAAAAATTAGAGCTGCTAAATTTCAGATTGCACAATTTAAGACTGTACTTGGAGCGTATGAGATGGATGTAGGGTCGTTTCCTACCACTGCTCAGGGTCTAAAAGCGCTGGTCGAACGCCCACCCGATGTCCCTGAAGAGGACTGGCATGGCAAATATATAGATAGTATCCCCAAAGACCCCTGGCACCAGGAGTATATATACAGGTCACCTGGGGAGCATAACCCTGATTATGACCTTTTTTCAAAGGGTCCTGACCGACAGGAAGGAACCGAGGATGACATAACTAATTGGGAAGAAGAAGAAAGCTAATCATTTCACTTTCTGCTTACTAATCTCTGATTCTCACAATAAAATGTTGGGGAAAATTTCGCGAAAATTAAGGAAGGTGATTAAGAGAATTTTTCCTGTGGAGGAAAAATTTCTCTGTGATACTTGCAGGTATAACTGGCGGAGTGCCTGTCATCGTCCTGAACGCCCCAACGCCACCGAATGCCCCGACTATAAACCAAAACGCGGAACTTGAGTATATTACCCCCATCCCTTAATTTCCCCCTTAAATGGAACGTGAAGTGAGGACGCAAATAACAACAATACCACATCTGAGTAAATCTTCCCCACGCCTGGTATATTTACTATACCACCAGATGACACACAGGGTAGAAGGAATAGTAGCGCTGTAATTGATTATCATATTGGGGATTATTAATATATCTGGAATTGTGATTTATATCCAAATTTTTAATCCCCTTTAACTCTTTTCTACATTTTCTTGACGCCAGCTATTATGGTTATATACTCAAGTAATATTCCTAATAAATAAAGGAGGTAAGTCGGACGAAATGAATGAAGACTGTATATTCTGTAAAATCGTCTCTGGTGAGATTGCCACAAAAAAAGTGTATGAAGACGAAGATTTGCTGGCGTTTGAGGATATTAATCCACAGGCACCTATTCATATTCTGATAATTCCCAAGCACCACATCCAGCACCTTGATGCAGCCTCCGATGAGCAGAAAGAACTCCTGGGTAAAATGCTACTTGTTGCGCGTGATATTGCCCGCCAAAAAGAGGTCGCTGAAAAGGGGTATCGACTGGTTCTCAATACAAATCCTGCCTCCGGTCAGGAGGTATATCATTTACATCTTCATCTCCTTGGAGGGCGTCGTTTTACCTGGCCGCCGGGATAGAGTTATTTTCTTCTTTGGTAAACAGTACTGAGAGAGACGAGACAGCGGGCTTTCTTCAGATGTGTTGCATATAGCACAAATAGCAGATTTGCTTGTACCTGATAGAGTGAATTTCTCCCAAGAGGGGTAAGTGAGTCACTAATTTTTTGCGAGGAATGAGATTATAATTGCATCTAAAGTTTTAGTGTCTTAGGAGGGCTCCTGAGAACTCATTATGGAGAGTATCGGTAAATATGCGATTGCACTCACTAAGGAGCATACCCTGGCTCTCTACAAACCGGAGTTAACGCCCTTTCCTGTGGGCACACTAAGTGTGCGAGCACAACGCAAAGGCGAAAAAGAGACGATTGTCCTTCCGATTCATACGTTAGTTAGGATGGGTGAAGAGTTGCTCTTTACCATAACCTCGGATGAATTTGGTATTACAGTTACCGGACGTTTCGAATATTTCTCAGAACCCGATAGACTTGAGTGCGATGTGAAGATAGAAGCCCTGACCTTAACTCCCTCTTTTAATCTGGTGTTTCAATGGGATGTAGAGGATGCAGGTGTCCCCAGGTGGTTAGTCCCCGGCGTCTTTTACAAGGATAACCGTCCACCTGGCAGTCACCAGCGGTATCCTGGGTTTTCGCCAGATAAACAAGTCCTGGAAGAGTTTATATCGCCTTACTGGTCTTTCGCCTCAGAGCGCACTGCTACTCCCTGTGTATTTTGCTGGACTGACAATTATTCACTTTACATTGGCACAAGAGCGCGCTTTGACGGTATAGAGTCTGGACTTTTATTTGAGGGTTCAATCGGGCGAGCAATGTTAGGGGTTAGTTTCCCCTGGCGTGAAGAGCCAATCAGACATTGCGATTTCCCCCCTGAGGGCAACCAGCCTCGGGTGGAATGGCTTAAATTGCGAGCCGGCGACAGAAAAGATTTCTGGTTTCAGCTATCAGCTGCTCCACGTGATTTGCACTTTTACAATAAAGTCATCCGAGACCGCTATTTTCAGGAAAAAGACCAACATCCTTTGAATCCCTGGCTCAGTCGAGATACTGCACAGTCGCTCTTAGGATATGGACTCTATCAATGGCACTATGACCCGGAGCGACACATAATCGCTGAGACCAGTGTATTTGACCGATATTTTGCAAATAAGAAGGGTTACTTTGACCGTGAGAATATGCACGTTGCCTGGATAAGTGGTGTTCCAGTGGCGTATACAATGCTCTGGTATGGACACTCCTCACATAACGATGAACTCATTCGTGCAGCTCAGGGAGTGATTGATTTCATAGCTAATAACCTTACGCCAATTGGCACGTTCTGGGGACAATGGACACCTGATAAAGGCTGGACTCACTCCTGGGCGGCGGAGAGCCAGCTGTATGGAGTAAATTATCTCCACGCTCGCACCATCGCTGAAGCTACATTGTTTATGATTAGGGCTCTGAGGCTGGAGCTCCGACGCGGTATCTCTCACGCTAACTGGGCAAATGCTATTCTCAGTAACATCAAGTTTTGCATCCAGGCACAACGCCAGGATGGAAACTTCGGCTCGTCCTATGACGCCCGAAGTGGAAAAGTGCTTAGCTGGGACGGGACATCTGGACTACTCTGGATTGCTGCACTGATTGCCGCAGCAATGCATTTTCAGGCGGATGAGTTCGTGCCCCCAGCACTGCGCGCTGCGAACTACTACGCTCAGTTCGTTGATGATGAACTTCTCTATGGAGCACCTGAAGATATTGGGTGTGCACCCTCCTCAGAGGACGGCTACTGTGCACTTATTTCCTATCAATTGCTGTATCAGTATAATCGATTTGAGCGATGGCTTGAGCTGGCACGGCGTGCCGCAGATTGGGGGCTTACTTTCAGGATGAGCTACAATTGTCAGTTCCCTTCAGATACCATCCTGGGGACATACGATTTTCGTACACGTGGTGCAGACATCGCCTCTGTGGTTAACGCTCACCTGCACAACTTTGGACTCCTCTATTATCCAGAGCTAAGACGTCTGGCGTATTTTTTGAAAGACGATTACTATAGTCAACGTGCCCGGGATAATCTTGAGTGTTTTCGCCAGTTTATTGCAAGAGAGGATGGTGATTTTGGCGCTCGCAAAGGTATGGTCAGTGAACAATACTACCACACGGACTGGCGTCAGCCCAAGGGTCATCTCCTGGCACTCTCGCACGCCTGGTGTATCGGGCATTCGCTCTTTGCGAACTTATGCGAAGAGCATCAGGACTCCCTCCCCTGAAATCCTGTGGTCTGCTAAAGATTTGGCTCTCTCTGGTTATCTCTCGCAACCCGACCTCGTTAACTCAAGCAAGCGTATCTGTACAACAAAACCAGCCACCACTGACCAGTAACCATTTAGTCATCTATATTTTTCCACGATAGTGCGGATGATAGGAACCCTTTGAATAATCTCGGTTGCACGTTTCACATTGAATTTACCTGTCCCCAGGAGTATGGCGAGGGGAACTATTTTCTCCTGGTTAGTGGCGGCGTTTACGTGGACAGAAATAGGACGGCGCATCAACGTTGTTGGGGGATTATCCTGATGATAAATTGCTGAGATTACACATCGTTTTGCTGTCTTTCGGTCAATTCCAAGAATGGTGTTGAGTATTCCCAGAGTCCGATAAAACAGTTTGTTATTGCTAATCCTGAGGTCAATCATCCGATTCTGATAAATTTTTCCGCTGAAGATATGAGCCCCGGTGGTGATGGCGTTAAGAATCAACTTAAGAGCAAGTTGACCAAAAAACGGATAACCCCGTATGGGTGCGAGGTATGTGAGTTCTGGCATTATCACTACATCAAAGAGATTTCGGATGCGTTTCCCTAAACTCTCAGATTGAATGAGTATCAATACGGTATGTGCAGATTTTTTTCTTGCCTGTTTGATATACGGAAGGAGTTGCTGGAGATGTTTAGTGTCGTAAGCTATGCCAATGACGAGGTCGTTCTTTCCGAGATGAGGGAGTTTTTGTTTTTCAAATTCCGCAAAATCAATCCGATAATAAGGTTCACCGCAATTGACGAGTTCCGAGTCATCAGCGCCGTCAAGCATCCAGTGCCACCCATCTTTAATAAACCCGCGAACGTCTTCAAAATCAGCGCCAAACGTAGGAGGACACTCAGACGCATCAATGGTGCCAAGCACACCGAAGGGACCAATACCTAAATAATAGATATGTGCCTTATGTCTGAGTGCATTGCCAGCCAGCTCCATTGCCTCAGAAATAGGATTAATAATTTCGTATGTTTCCACCCGTGTTTGTTCGTAGATGCTAAGAAAAGTCTTAATATCTTCAATAATATCTGTGTTTTTGCGGAGTGCTGGAATGAGAAATCTTTTGCGAGGAATAATGCCTGCCTCGACCAGAGCAAGGGTAAACACAATCTCCAGTATCAGTTTTGTTGCGCTTCCGCCTTTCATTCTTGTAGAGCCGGTGATTGGTTCAGGACCGAGGACTGGATTGAGTATCAGGCAATCCGGGAGGTCTTTTATATTTTGTACGACATCATAAAAAGTTTTGTCCCAGCCCTCAATAGGGACGTTGCGTGCACGCTCCACCGGATTAAATCCCAGAAGAATACTGAAATAATTTTTCTGTCTTGTGGTGAAGTCCAGTTGACCTGCGATGTATGCAGCAGAAAACCCACAGGTCACTCCAATGTAGACTACGTGTTTGGCGTTGCCAACTTTTTGTTTCAACTCAACGACCGCCTGGTGAGGGTCGTCCTCAGCACCCTCCTGAGCTTTAATCAGTGCTTTGTTTGTCCCGGCAATCAGGTAATCAAAAATCGGTTTCTGAGCGTAATCCCGCATTAGCGAGTTAAACGACCTTGCAGAAAACATTGAGAGCCTGCCACTGGTACCTGCACCTGAGATGATAATCCGTTTGGTACCTCCGGATTTCAACACTCTGGCTATTCTAAGTACCGCGAGTTTTATCTTTTCAATAATTTCTTTATCGCTTAGTGCAGGGTAATGACGCCAACCATTAAAAATCTGGCTGTCTGTCTGACGAAACAACCTACAAATACCCACTGCATCCGCAAGGTCAATGTCGGTGGTCAGCTCATTTGGAGTTTCAGTGATACTTTGTAATTGTTTGCGTCTCATCCTGCCTCTCTACAACTTATTGGATAATCCAATCTTCTCAACGACCTCATCAATATTTGTACTGGACTCAATTGCAGGTGGCGAGTACTTGATGGCAACATCCGGGTCTTTCAGTCCATGTCCGGTAAGGGTACATACAATTTTTATTTTGCCTTTTTCTTGGAGTGCTTTTTTAAAGTAACCACGTTGTGCCTGTTTCATCAGCCCAGCCACACTGGCAGCCGACGCCGGCTCGCAGAATATTCCCTCTTTGCTAACAATAATTTTATACGCATCCATTATCTCTTCATCGGTCACAATGTCAATAATACCGCCGGATTCATCGCGAGCGTTCTCAGCTTTCTTCCAGCTTGCGGGGTTGCCGATGCGGATTGCAGTAGCGATAGTCTCAGGTTTCTCAATGGGAAATCCTCGCACAATCGGTGCAGCACCTGCTGCCTGAAATCCAAGCATTCGGGGTGTATACTCAATTTTCTTATACTGGAGATATTCTTTATATCCCTTCCAGTATGCAGTGATATTGCCAGCGTTTCCCACAGGGATACAATGGAAATCCGGCGCACTGCCCAGTCGGTCACAGATTTCAAATGAAGCGGTCTTCTGTCCTTCAATTCGGTGAGGATTAATAGAGTTCACCAGTCGAATAGGATATTTCTCAGTGATTTCACGAACAAGGCGTAGTGCGTCATCAAAGTTCCCACGAAGTGCAATTACCGTTGCACCGTGCACCAGAGCCTGAGCAAGTTTCCCCAGTGCAATTGCATCTTTGGGAATCAGGACTGCACAGATTATACCACCACGCGCAGCATACGCTGCCGCTGATGCCGACGTATTACCAGTGGAGGCACAAATCACTGCTTTCTGTCCTTCTTCAATTGCTTTGCTGACCGCAACCGTCATACCTCTGTCTTTAAATGAGCACGTGGGATTTGTACCCTCATATTTTAAATAAACCTCAAAACCTTTTCCGAGCTGTTGCTCCAGCCAGTATGCCCGGAGCAGAGGTGTATTCCCTTCAAGTAGCGTGACCACTGGCGTGGCATCGCTTACCGGCAGATATTCCCGGTAATGATGTATGACTCCCTGCCATTCATTCATAATTTATTTCTCCCTGTTTTCTGGTTCGTTGAAATTAAGACCGGAGAGATTTCGCTGTCCTGATGTAGTCAGGCGATTTAAATCTCCAGAAACGACTTTATGAGTTTTTTACCTTCTTTTGTCATAATTGATTCAGGATGAAACTGCACACCCCAGACAGGATATTCTTTATGTCTAAGGCCCATAATCAGGTTATCCTTGGTCCAGGCAACAATCTCCAGACATTCAGGAAGGCTTTCGCGTTCAACAATTAGAGAATGATACCGGGTTGCCTCAAATGGAAGCTCCAGACCGTGAAATATGCCGTATCCACAATGGTAAATCATAGAGGTTTTTCCATGCAGAACACTCGTTGAGCGGACTACACGCCCGCCGTAAACTTCACCTATACATTGATGACCAAGGCAAACTCCCAGGATAGGCGTTGTTTCTCCCATTGTCTTGATGACCTCTTTGCTTATACCCGCCTGGTCTGGACGCCCGGGTCCGGGAGATATAACAATTTTTTCCGGCTGCATCTTCCTGATGTCTTCAATGGTTATGGCATCGTTACGATATACCACCAGCTCTGGCTGAAACTCACCTATATATTGCACCAGGTTATACACAAAAGAGTCGTAATTGTCTATGACCAGAATCATAACGTTCAGCAAATATTTTTCTTAGTATCCTGCGAATTGCTTTTTTGATACTCCTTTATTCAAGCCCCTGTTCAGCCATCTCGATTGCTTTAAGTGGACCACGTGCTTTATTCTCGGTCTCTGCGAATTCTCGTTCAGGCACAGAGTCAGCCACAATGCCAGCCCCAGCCTGAACATAAGCCTCATTGCCTTTGACCACAATTGTTCTGATGGTAATACAGGAATCAAGATTGCCAGTAAAACTGAAATAGCCCACCGCTCCAGCGTAAGGACCACGACGCACATTCTCCAGCTCGTCAATAATCTCCATTGCTCTGATTTTGGGTGCACCGGTGACTGTCCCTGCTGGAAACGCAGCTGCCAGCACATCGTAAATATCCTTGTCAGGTCGCAACTCCCCTATGACATCTGAGACAATATGCATTACATGGGAATATTTCTCAATAACCATAAGGTCGTCGACCCTGACCGTGCCAAATCGGCATACCCTACCAAGGTCATTCCGACCAAGGTCAACCAGCATAATGTGTTCAGCACGTTCTTTCGGGTCAGCGAGCAGTTCTTTAATCAGCTGTTCATCCTCATCCGGATTAGCTCCACGTGGTCGCGTGCCTGCGATGGGACGCAGCTGAACTTTGTTACCGGTCACCTTCACCAGAATCTCCGGGCTTGACCCGATTAATTTTAACTCGCCAAATTTCAAATAAAACATATATGGAGAAGGATTAATTATCCGCAATGCCCGATAAATATCTACCGGGTCGCAATGAATGGTCTTTTTCCATCGCTGGGAGAGCACGCATTGAAAAATGTCGCCAGCAAAGATGTATTCTTTTGTTTTGCGAACTGCCCTCTCGAACTCCTCACGGGTAAAATTAGATGTCACGGTTGAATCAGTTTCTAACGACGACTTATCCGCGACCATTTCTTCGTCTGGCTCTGCGACTGGACGGCGTAGTCGTTCATATAAAATCTCAAGTTTGTGAACCGCTTCGTCATAGGCTTGTTCTGGATTATCCCGCACAAATGCATTTGCTACCAGTATCATTTTGTGCTTGACGTGGTCGAAGACAATCAGAGTATCAGTAATCATAAAAAAGTAATCAGGCAGATTCAGGTCGTCCGGATTGGTATCAGGTATTCGCTCAAAATTTCGCACCACGTCATAGGCAATGTAGCCAACTGCTCCCCCCGCAAATGGCGGCATATACTCCCCCTGCGCTGGCTGAAATCGTCCCATTACTTCTTTCAGGACATCAAGTGGGTTATCACTGGTGAATACTTCCTCATTGTTCGCCTGCGTATAGATAAGATTGACTTCTTTTCCTTTGCTTTTGAAGATGATACTGGGCGAGGTACCAAGAAAAGAGTATCGCCCGATGTTTTCTTCGTTCTCCACGCTCTCCAGCAGAAATGCAAACTGCTCGTTAGCAATTTTTTTGAACGCAGATACCGGGGTCTCCATATCCGCAAGCATCTCCCGATAGATTGACACCAGATTGCCCTGTTGGGCAAGCTCAAGAAATCTCTTTTTGTCCGGTTTATACATACGTACTCCGTACGATTCAATTAAAAGTAAGTCTTTAGATTTGGGCTACAAATGTCAATTCAATAATTTAATCTTAGTGAATGAAACCTTGTTTTTACAGGCTTTTAATCCCAAACGCCAGAGGAATTTTTCTTTCAATATTTAAAAGTCTCTCCAGTCTGTATTGAGTACTAAAATTTTTAAGTGATTCCGACTTTGTGTCGAAAAAATAGATATAGATTCGCTCTCAAAGGTTTGAGATTATCTCCCTTACCAGGAGAGGGAATAAATTATTTTTAGAAAAAGCAAGGCGTCTCTTAAGACAGGGCAAAATGATAAGCTATAAAATAAATGTTCAGGATGATGAAAGATTTACCAGAATAAGCGGGGGCACACTCTCTTTTTATGTCATCCTCGGACTTATGTTTCTTACTCTTCAGGTTATGTTGATTCGCCCTTTTCTTATGCATTGGACTGCTAATAAAGGTGACCTTCTTATGCTTGTGCTTATGGAATGCTTATTCGGTGTTATATTCTATGTTGTGGGCTCCTGGTGTCCATTTTATTTCTCCTTTGTCAAGGACAAGCAGAAAGGGCGATTGATATTTTTTGCAGTACCAGGGTGCTGGAGAAAAAAGTCATATTCTCTATTAGGTGTCTCAGGTCTTTTGGTGGAGGATAGAGGCGATTGGCTCGCAAGAGTTTATGTGGTAGAAGGTAAGAAGCACATAATTTTTAGCGGGTATCTTGAACTGGCAAAAGAGATAGCCTCTAAAGCGGGAGAGGCATTTAACCTAAAAGTGGAATACCAATAGCAGGCACTCTAATACAAGTCTTTACTCTGTGAATCTAAATGGCAAGAAGACTTTAGTATGTGCATTTTTAATGAGGTTTTATGTCTTCTTTTGCAAAAAAGAGGTCAGCAAAAGCGGTCGGATTCTGATAGGCATTAGGTATACCTGTCCAGGACAACTGGAGCTCCTGCATAAAGGGATTCATACTTTTGGGGTCATCGTTATCATTGAGGGCAACATTAAACCCGATAAGTTTACCCTTATGGGGTCGGAGTTTGAGCTCATTCAACGGAATAGCTGCTTCAATCAGTAGCCCCTTAAACGTTTTGCCACTGAGGGTCTGAGCAGACGTGGGGTTTCGGGTGATTTTTGCTCGCGACTGTGCAGATTGACCACGCCGTTGCGACCAACTCCAGACCAGCTCTTTACCCTCACTCAGAGAAACACCGTACTGATAATCATCTCCATTGTATCTAATCGTATCCATATCGCCATTGTGGTCTACATCAAAGTAAATCTCAATACCGTCATTCTTATAAATCTTCCCACCTGTATATGGCACTGAAAGAGCATCGTCTTCAATCTCAGCAGCGACGTAAAAATACTTCTCGTCCCAGCTGGTATAAATTCGTGCATTACAGTCCTTAATCCCTTTCCAATTGCGAAAACCAATAACAAACTGTTCCTTGCTATTTATCCGAATAGATTGGACAGACTGACTCCAGTCTGAGAGGTCTCCATCTATCACAATTGGCTTATCTGCGTAAATACACTGATAAAAAGAAACGGGTGGTGGAGTATATTCAATCTGAATCCCGTCAGTTAACTCCACATTTACCGTAAAGTTATAAAGTGTGTCTGGCTCGCCAGGCTCAAGGATGCGAACCATCATAGTGAGTGAGTCGTCGGGTTTTAGTCCTGAAAAGTCTTTGGTTTGTGGTTTGACTACTACAGCAGAAGCAGTACGGGATGCCTTTACAAAAATCCTTCCGCTCAAAGGCTCTGCAGTGGTATTGCGGAGCTCCACCAGTACTGACCTGGTATTCTTATCAGGCGGTAGTGGAAAGAGACGTATTGCCACAGGCTCAATTACTCTGCATTCGTTGACTAACAAGGCAAAAGGAGTTTTCTCCGTCAGGTCATACACGCTACTTATAATAGCCAGCTTACCTTTGGAGATTGTGGGGTTTATGTATACCTCCGATGGAGAGACCTGCGAGAGCGCATTCTTCGGATAAAGGGGGAACGGACGCAACCTTAGTCTGGTCTCCTTAAATGAAGCATCAGCATATCTTATACTGAATTTGACTTTTCTACCTCTGGGCAGTTCATTGTTAGCCGGAAACGTCAATGTTATTGGTGCTGTAGATGTTGCAAACTCCAGTGTCTGCTTACTGACGATGAAAATGGGCATACTGGTCGCATCCAGAAAAATCTTTTTATTTTTGGGTTTCAGCTTCCGGTTCACTCCATCAAGAAAAGCTACATTGACGGGCTCAGCTATATTTTTTATGACGAGATGGGTTTTCACATCTTCAGCCCAGATTGAGTAGATAAATTCTTCGCCTTTTTTAAACTGAAGGATATGCGTCTTCTCTGCGGGTGAGAACGCCTTCACAAATTTTGCGTCCTTTAACAAATTTATAAGTGATTTCAGGGCAATATAAGATGGTTTTGGTGAACCATCCTGATGCAATATACCAAATCTGTCCTCTGACCACCACTCCTTTGGTCCATCAGGACCCAACCAGTACCAGAACGTTGTTTGTATTTCCGGGATACTTAGACTTAGAAGATAGGTGCGTGCAATCATCTCTGCCTGGCGTATTTCTGTTATCCCACCACCCTTGTGAGTAGGAAACCCTATTTCAGTTAGCCAGATAGGTTTGGGGTTACCCATTTTTTTGGTCTTATTGAAAATCTGTTTGATTTTTTCAAAAATCTGTGCTTCTTCAGGAGAACGCGGATGACAATAAGGATGAATGGACAACACATCCATATACTCCAGTGCACCTTTCTCCAGTACGGCGTTCAAAAACTCCATATCAAGCGTTGCCAGAGAAACGCCAATAACCACTGCATCGGGATTCCCACGTTTTACGGCTGGATACACCTCTTTGAGGAGTTTGACGTAATTGTCGGGGTTCTTTTTAGGACGCCAGAACGCATCCACATTCGGCTCGTTCCAGACCTCAAAGTAGCGCACCTTCCCTTTGAGTTCACGGGCAAGAAATTCTGCATACCTGGCAAAGGCTTTTCGCGCTTCATCGGAGTAAGGAGCGTCACCACCATCATAGAACTTATTAGTGTAGTCAAGAATGATGAGGGTATCGATTCCCTGGTTCACAGAATACTCAATATTTCTCATATAGTGTTCCGGGATAGAAAGCACACCTTTCTTTTGCTCTACCTCGTGCCAGAAGAGTTCATCACGTACCTGTTTTACGCCCAGCTTAACTACAGCATCAATGGCTTGCTTATGTCGCTCGTATGGCGACCCCAGTGTATGCATTTGTATAGAGTAGGGTGTGGGCAACTCCGCAGACGTGCCCGCACATACGTTGACAACCTGTAAGACAAAAATCAGTAATACGAATACTTTCCTCATTGTCTCCTCGCAGTATAAAAATGTGTTTTAATTACTCTACTGTGTTCCTCTTTGAATATCAATTAATTTGTGCCGTTAAATTTTAAGTCTACTTGAAGGTCAAGAGAAATTTTTTAGAGAGGCATCTGAGAATCTTGCTGTTACTTTTCAGAATTAGCGAGAATATCCCCTGCCTGAATCGCTTCAGGCGATTTATAATTTTGACTCAGCCCCTCCATATAATGTAAGATAAAAGAGATTTGTTTTATTTGCACAGCATAATGAACACGGTAGATAAAAGATTAATTGACCTTCTTCAGGCGGAGTTTCCATTGAGTTCACGTCCTTTCCAGGAGTTGGGACAGGCTTTAGGACTTGATGAAGAAGGGGTAATTGAACGAGTAAAGCGATTGAAACATTCCGGTGTACTTCGGCGGATTGGTGCGGTCTTCTCCCCTGAAAAGCTGGGGATGGTCTCTACATTAGTTGCTTTGAAAATCCCTGACCAATCACATTTAGACCGAGTTGCAGAAGAAATTAATAAATATACTGAAGTGACCCACAATTATCAGCGCGCCCACCCGTTCAATCTATGGTTTACCCTCACAGCCCCTGACGAAACCCGACTCCGGGAAATTATCTCAGAGATTAGGAAAAATCAGGCAATAGAAGACCTGCTTGAGTTCCCGGCACGCCGAACATTTAAGATTGATGCGCGGTTTCTGGTATCTCAGTTATGATTTCACTAAGTGAAAAAGAGCAACGTTTAGTGGCGTATCTGCAGGAGAGTGTTCCTCTGGTTAAAGAACCGTTTGCCCTTATAGGGGAAAAGGTCGGTATGACAGAGGAAGCCGTGCTCCAGAAACTCAAAGAGTGGCTCTCCTCAGGAATTATTCGGAGATTTGGCGGTGTGGTGAGTCACCAGCAGGTAGGCAGGCGCGCAAATGCAATGTCTCTCTGGGCTGTGCCGCCTGAAAGGATTGAGGAGGTTGCTCAACTTCTCTCAGCCAGACCTGAAGTTACTCATTGCTATGAGCGTGAATGCCCGAAGAACTGGCAGTATCGTCTCTTTGCTATGATACACGCCAGCTCAGAAAACGAATGCCGCCGTATCGCACAAACCATTGCTCAACAAACTGGTATCAATGATTATCAGTTGCTTTTCACAGTCAAAGAATTTAAAAAGACAAGTCTAACAATTATTTAAAAGGAGCGGAGAGATGCGGTCGAAAGTCGCTGTCTTAAAAACTTCACCCTCCACTGTGCTGGAGGATTACAGTCGGCTGATGAAAATGGCTGGATTTGAAGATGTCCTGCCAAAAGATAAAGATGTTATCCTCAAGGTAAATATCTCCTGGCATCATTATTATCCAGCCTGCTCTACCCAGCCCTGGCAATATGAAGGCGTGGTGAAAACTTTAATTGAGGCTGGGTTTAGAGCCGAACAAATTATCCCGGCTCATAACCGAACCGTGGTGGTCAGTGCTAAACGTGGAATCATTAATAATCGCTACAACGTGGTCGACGAAAAGTACGGACTCACCCCGGTTCATCTTTACGAAAAGCCTGTTAAGTGGATAGTGTATCAACCCAAAAATTTTAAATATAAAGTGCTACACAGGATTTTCCCCGATGGTGTGAAGATTCCGGAGATGTTTATCGGCAAAAGCATCATCCAACTGCCAACTGTAAAGACTCATGTGTTTACCACAATCACAGGCGCAATGAAAAACGCATTTGGGGGTCTTTTGAGCGAACGACGCCACTGGACACACGGGGTCATTCACGAGACACTGGTCGACCTGCTTCAGATTCAGAAAGAGATACATAGTGGTTTATTTGCCGTGATGGACGGTACAGTATGTGGCGACGGCGCCGGACCCCGTGCAATGCGTCCCGTTATTAAAAACTACATCCTCGCAAGTGCAGACCAGGTGGCTATTGATGCAGTGAGCGCTAAGATGCAGGGATTTGAACCTATGAAACTCGGATTTATTCGGATGGCTCACGAAGAGGGATTGGGCATCGGCGACCCGAAAGATATTGAGATTGTGGGAGAAGATATCAGCGACGTTAACTTCGGGTTTCGCCAGGAGGAGACCTTCGCCAGTCGTGGACAAAAAGCCATTTACTGGGGTCCACTCAAACCCTTTGAGGGTCTGCTACTTCGTAGCCCCCTTGTCCCCTGGTCCTACGCCGCATCCCGATTGTACTACGACTTCTTTTGGTTTAACGCAATCGGGCGAAAACGCGTTAAGGAATTTCTCAAGACCGATTGGGGCAAGCTCTTTCTCTCCTATGGCAAGAAAGGTAATACATAATCCTGAAAAAGCTATCGCAGGTTTACCAGGGGAGAGTCAGATTTCTTACATCATAGATGCTGGATAAGTCAGCATCTGGAGAGAATCAGACAAGTTTTTTTAGATTTGCCAGATGTTTACGTGCCCGGTCAATGTGTTTCTGGTCTCCGCGTTTCTGACTGAGTTCCAGTACCTTTTCCCATTGTTCAATAGCTTTGGAGTGCCAGGAGGGTTTCTTCTCATACACTATCGCCAGGTTATTGTGAGCAGGTAGATATTCCGGGTCAATTTGGAGTGCCTTGAGATACTCATTAACCGCCTGTTCATACTCACCCTGGCGAATATGCTCAACCGCACGCTGACAGAGCTCCTTAATAATATCCTGGTCGGACTTGAACGTGGGGGGAATAACCGGAGCTGACTCTTGCGCAGAAGTTGGCGTCTTTGAAGTAGCAGGTGTAGACTCCAGAGATGGTGAGACCTTTTCCCCTTTAGAGACACCCAGTTTAACTGATGGTTCTTCTTTCTCAGGTATCTTATAGAGATATTCCGGCAAAGTCAAAGATGCCTTAAGCAACTCAGCCTCTGCTCCATCAATAATGTCAAATATACTATCCAACTTGGAGACCGCAAGAATGTCAGAAAAATTCTGCGACGGTGAAACGAGGATAAGACGAGTCTTGTTCTTATTGGCGGTCATTTTGAGCCCAACAAGCACACCCAGCCCCGCACTGTCTATAAAATCAACTTTGGAAAACTCAAGATAGACCTGATTTACACCCTTATCTATTATTGAGACAACTGCATCCTTCAATCGTTCGCATTCGTCAAGGATAACTCGTCCTGAAATCTCTATGTAGACATTATGGTCTGATTTGTAGATTTTTAGTTCCATTTTCTAAAGACCATTTCTGGATTCATAAAAAAATAGTAATCTTCTATCCTTGCTTCTCATCCTCCTCAAGCCGCTCCGCTTTGTCAACACGCATAACCGGGATGTCATCAATAATGGGATAGCGGAGCTTACACGCCTTACATATTAACCACTCTTTCCCTTCATTTGAGATTAATTTTATCTCTCCCTTGCACTTGGGGCACACAAGTATCTTCAAAAGCTGTGGTGAAATCATCTATGTACTACCTCCCTCCAGTGAGACAAGAACACCAACGACCTGTGCGGTGACATTAATGGTCGTAATTACTTCAACATTTGCCTCTGCGATTGAACGAATAGCTAAATCATCTATCTCGTAAGTTGCCGGACAATGAGTCAGCTCATAAAGAAACCTTGAGGAGTTTAAATTGGAGGCTTTATACCGAATTTGAATAGGCACTAATGTAGCAATAGGTTTCCGGACTTCCGTTGGCGCCATAGGCATCGCCATTCCTTCAAATCCCATTCCACCAAATTCTGTCATAAACTCAGGGGGTACTTCTCCTCCTCTGAATCCTTCAATAGGAGGGAATCGTGGAGGTACAGCTGGAGGAGCTCCTGGAGCTTTCTTCTTGGTACCCGGCTCCACTTTTTCTACCTCGGAGACAGTCTGTGGGTCAAACAGATGGACACTTACCACCTCATCTATATTATCCTTCTCTGCTCTATTGATAATGTCTATTAAAAATGCCAGTTGACGATTCCCCATATAAGCGGTTCCGGGGTCAAACTCTATCCGTAATAACCTATAGAGTTCATCTATGGTAATTTTGTAATCCTGAGGTTTCTCTTTTAAAATGAGCTCCGCATGTGCCATTAATTTGAGGTGTGGGACTATAGTACCAAAACTCTTTATTTTGTCGAGCTTATCCACATCAATACCGATTTGTCGCATTAGGTCACGGTATTGTACCTCTTTTTGTTCTAATACCGTAGGGCTATCCTTGCTCATTTCAATAATACTCTGGACGTCAGCGATTTTTGAAATAATGTCCCAGAGATTAACACGTTTTTTGGTGATATCTTCCGGGAGTTGCTTGGGAAAATCCCACCCATTCTCGCCAAGAAACGTCAATGAAACCTTAGATTCCTTCTGTAATCGCATTAATTCACGGATGTGTGCACGCCGAATATCTCTTATCTTCGCACGGTTCTCCGGGGCTGTTGGATTAAGATATATTCGTGGCGCATCGAGCTTGAGCGTACGAAGTATCTTATGAAATAACTGCTCATATTTTTCCGTCTCTTTAATATAACTATCAAGCTTTACCGGGGAAATATTACGGAGTTGGTCGTAACTTTGTTTCGCCTTTTCCATCTCTGATTTGCTCTCAGAATACATACGGGCTTTTGGTGAAAAGATAAATAGATGGAGTCCAGCAATTACAAATATCCCAATAATGCTCAGTATGACAATCTTTTCACGATTTCCCAGAGTTACAGCCATTATTCATTTGGCTCTTTCATTGAAATTATGAATTTATTATGTCTAAAAATGATATTTATTTTATGCTACAACCTACCGTAATTTGTCAAATAAAATTCTATATTCCCCATATTTAACTTTCTTAACCCTTTATCTCCTTCTTCTGCTGGTTTGACGTGTAAGTATTATTTAACCTATCCTTTCTTTGACAGAGCTCAAAGGAATATCCTGTATGTAGCCCAGAAGAGTCACTGAGATTAATGGGAATAAGAAAAAAAACGCCAGCTCCATAGAAGCAAGGTGTGATAAAAAATTTCCCCGTATCTCAGATAGAAAATGTTAAGAATAGAAAATGTTAAGATGCGAAAATTAAAAAGTGCGTCAGGAGTGC
>JAGHBZ010000130.1 GCA_021160705.1 Candidatus Sumerlaeota bacterium | reverse complement strand
TCTCACCTCCATTTCTTCAATTATCCTTAGGTATTGGTGCTTAAAAAGACCAAAAGAAAAAGATTATGCCTGTTACACTTAATTTAGATTTTGTGAGGATATTATTTCTCCTTATGAGTTTTGTCAAGTGAAGAAAGGTAATTTTTTCATCCGCAAATTTTTCTATCTGCTTTATTTTTCAAAAATTATCCAGAAGCAGGCGTATCTCTATACAATCTTTTTCACCGGATAGAGAAAAGGTGGGTATACTATATATAGAAGTATCTAAGATAATTCTATGCAATATTTAGTATCTTTCTCTGACTGGCTATACATTAGAGGAGAACCCATCAAATCAAATTCTACGATTGGAAAGACTAACTGCGGTAAGGGGACAACCGGATTGAAGAACAAAACCATAAAGGGTGTAGAATACATACGCCTATCTTGACTCGCTAATTAAAGAAAAGTGGTCTCAAGGGTATCTGAGCTTGAGATTAGTGGACTGTTTGGTTTTATTAAGAGTGCTTTGTTGCGAGCATATCGCAGGATTAATTTACCTTTTGGATTGAAGCGAGAAATCTCACCATCTCAGACTTATCCTGGTCTCCTGGATTCCTTATTAATGCTCTTTTTTCTATAAGGAGACCAGGAAGCCAGGAGAATTCCCTTTTTCTTACGCACCACCCTTTTTGATTTTTAGAATTCCTTAGCTTGCTCTTTTTCTTCTTAGCCACAGAGTTCACCGAGCACACTGAGAAGAAAAATTGCTTTGTTGCAAGCATATCATACTATCAATTTCCCTTTCTGAATGAAGCGAAAAATCTTACCATCTCAGAGCTATCCTGGTCTCCTGGATTCCTTATTAATGCTCTTTTTTCTATAAAGAGACCAGGAAGCCAGGAGAATTCCCTTTTTCTTACGTACCACCCTTTTTGATTTTTAGAATTCCTTAACAGGGATTCGTGGCAGAGCTGAGGGAGTTCCTATTTTATAGCAAAGAACACCACGCAAATTAAATGCGTAACGTCTCATTCTCTTCAAAGAGTTCCGAAGGAACGCCCTGTATGTAGCCCATGCGTCAGCACCGGGATTAATGGTAAATGGGAAAATACACCCAGCTCCATAGGAGCGACCTGTGATGAAAGACCTCCGCACATCTCAGATAGAAAATGTCACTAGATTGAACGCTGGGAACGAATAAACTGAACTAATTTCTTAGCTGCCGTCTTCTCTCTTAGCCAGGTCTTCTGGACTCTACCTGCGTATATTTTGAACAAAAATTATGAAAAATCTATAAACAGGGTGTTGATGTCAGGTGAGGCACACTGCTGTTACGCCATCACCGACGTTCTTTCACCTAATGGAATTCATTTCTTGATGAGGGTTAAATTTAAAACAGCGGACCTTAAAGAAAGAAGCGAAGGCTCTCAATTATTATCTGCTCTTTACCTAAGGATTAGGGATACGTATGCAATAATCCTATACAAATAGGCATTAATTCTCGGGCACTTTGTGGATAAAGGGGATTAAATCCGGGAGGGTGCAGAAAGGGAAGATATAGAGCACCGATTATTGCCTGATTTCAATCCAGTGGTCGGTAATGTCAGCGACGTATCCGTTAATGGGGCTGTGAATGGGACATCCTAATTCGGAATGAGGCACATCGGCGACGACCTGACGTGCGGTGATGTGGTCGCCTTTGTTGACCACAGGTTTAGCGGGTTTGCCAATATGCTGATGTAATTCCAGTCTAACCCTTGGTACGGTAAGGGGTTCGGGGTTTACCTGCAGTGGGCGTTCGTATTTAGTAAGACCGAGGCGTTTGATGAGTTGACTGACAGGAGGGCGAAGCCCATTTCGGGATGAGCGCACACTTATGGGGTGTTCGTGAAAAGGATTGGGGAGGTGACGGCGGTGTAGGTCTTGTTTCAGGAGTTCCATAACCCTGCCGGGAGCGAGTTCTGCTGGACATCCCCAGACTCTACACACATCACAATGACAGCATAGGTACGCCATCTGTAGGAAGTGAACAGAGCGTTCCAGTCCGATGCCATTGGATATGTCGCGCATAACAAGGTGTGGCTCAAGTCGGTGTCCTAATTGGTATCGCGGACAGACCTCAGTGCAGGCAAAACATTGGTCGCAGACAGACATAGTGCGAAGTATCTGCATAGTGCGGTCAATACTAATCTGGGTAATGAGTCGATGGTCAGCCGGGAGTACAAGGATACCGGTGGTGGTTTTGCGAACAGTTCGTGGGGAGGGTCTGCCCATCATAGGACCGCCGTCAATGACGACGTAATTGTCAACGGTTGCGCCGCCGCAGAGCTGGATTACATCTTCAAGTAGCGTGCCAATGGGTAAATTAAGCACCTGAGGTGAGGCGACTTCGCCGAGCACACTGACAAACCGATGAGTGACGGGAATATCCTGGACGGCAAAGAATATTTGTCGGAGCGTGGTCACATTGTTGACCACGCACCCCACATCCAGAGGCAGACCACTTTCAGGTACAATGCGCCCGGTGGTCTCGTACACGAGAACCTGTTCGTCGCCAGCTGGATAAAAGTCGTTTAGCAGGTGTAGCCTGATTGCATCTGCCATACCCAGCCGAGAGAGTGCAGTTTCAACAGCGGCAACTGAGTGGTGATATTTTTCTTTAACGGCAAATATACCTTGATTAGCGCCGGTGATAGCCATTGCAATCCGCATACCCGCAAGAATCTCATCTGCATAAAGTTCCATAGTCTTCTGGTCGGACTGAAGCAGGGGTTCACATTCCGCACCATTGGCAATGTAGTATTCACAGGGACGCTGGAGTTTAACGTATGTGGGAAACCCGGCGCCGCCTGCACCAATGACCCCAGCCTGTCTGACTTTCTGGATTATTTCTTCGGCGTCTGTCATAGGTTCAGAAAAGTAAACAAATACATATTTGCAGTTACCCTCTCCATAAATCCAGTCTTTTTTGTTGTCAGGTGCAGGGGCGCTTCCTGAGCGACTCGTTCATTAAGCCTTCTAATAACGTCTTCTATTTGAAAAATGTGGATTTTTCCTTTAAAGGTCACCTCTACGGAGCTAACGTATTTTCCAGTGCATCCGCACCAGGCTACATTACATACAAGCTCGTTACTCAGTAACTCTATCAAAGAAATTAAATATGAGAATCTTCTTATTGGTGAACAAAAATTGCGAAAAATTTGCTTTGTTGCAAAGATAGAAAATTATGTGTAAGAATCTATTTGTGAAAATATGGTGTTCTTTAGATAGTTTGATTTTGAAATAAAAATATCGATAAAGGATATATACCAGTGCCTTGATAGCAAAGAGAAAAGTGCTAATTCCTTTTTCCTTAAACCGTTAACGCTGCTGGGTGTGGGGAGACTTATCTTTATTCTTCCTTCTCGCAATAAATCAAGTGGTCAATGAGAAGGTGATACCTTACTTCATCGC
>JAGHBZ010000197.1 GCA_021160705.1 Candidatus Sumerlaeota bacterium | reverse complement strand
GTGTTGCACTCCCTTCTGTGATGCACAAAAAACGAGAATGGGCAGTGGGAGGAATTCCGGAAGAAACGTTTACTCGCCACAGATACGGTTAATTTCTTCTTTATAGAGTTGGTGAATTTTCAAAGTAAACTCTCCGGGGACTTTTCCATTATTTATAAGCGTGCCGTCAATGGAGCGGACAGGCAGAATCTCAATAGTGGTACTACTGAGAAAGACTTCATCAGCAGACTTAAACCTCTGAAGGGGTTGAGGTTCCTGTCGGACAGTGAGACCGAGTTCGCTGGCAAGCCTGAGAATAACCTCTCTTGTAATTCCTGATAGGATTAAATTAGTCGCAGGATGCGTGAACAGGGTTTTACGCTTGATGTAATAGACATTGGTGGCACTCCCTTCGGTCACAATATCCGGGTCTCTAAACAACAGTGCTTCAAAAGCCCCTGAGCGGAGTGCTTGTTCTTTTGCCAGCACATTAGGTAAGAGCGATATGGATTTAATGTCGCAGTTAAGCCAGCGTTCATCAGGTAAAGATATGGTATCAACGCCGTTTTGCCACCATTCAGCAGGATAGGGTTTGAATTCACGGATGTAGAGCACGACGGTTGGCGAGACATCAGCGGATGGAAAAGGGTGTTTTCTCGGCGCAGTGCCACGAGTTATCTGGATATAAAGCACCGCCTCTTTATATCCGCTACGATTGATTAATTCATCACAAATTGAAGCGAATTCTTCAGCAGAATGAGGAAGAGAAAGCAGGATTTTAGAAGCACTTCGCTGAAGACGTTTAATATGCTCAGCCAGATAAAACGCCCTCCCGTTATATACACGTACAACTTCGTAGACCCCGTCAGCAAATTGAAACCCGCGGTCTTCCACGGAGACCCTTGCCTCGTTTAGTGGTAAAAATTCGCCATTTAAAAATGCAAGTTCGCTCATCTTACGCGCCTTCACGTATAGAGTGGTTCTGAGAATTATGAATACTGACACTCAGGAGGAGTTGGTCTTTTGTGTGCTTTGCTCCACTGGCATAACAATAACCTTACGTGCAATGCCCAGCCCAATAGCAACCCGAGAGCCTTTGACTGCAATAATAAAAGGACCGCTGTTGTTAATCACTTCAAATTCGATTCCGGGCACAAGCCCAAGCTCAGCCAGCCGTCTTCGTATGCCATAACCCCCAACGATACTGAGGAGTCGGACACGCTCGCCGATTGGTGCGAACGCAAGGGGTATGGTTTGTTTGGCTTTTTCAAAACAACTCTGACAAAGCCCATAAATCTCAAGTGTATGCCATAGTGGATGGAATTTATTCTTCGCTGCTGCCTCCATCTGGAGGTTTTCAATTTTAGGGTCAACGAACTCTATCAATCTCCCGCAATTTACACATATCATATGGTCGTGATGCTCCTGGAGATGTTTGTGCTCGTAGAAGACCTGCCCGTCCTTGAACGTACGTTTATCTGCAATACCATACTGACAGAACATATCCAGGGTTGACTTTATCAATTGATGAGGGAGTTCTTTCTTGCGTTTACGAAGTTCGCGTTCCACATCTTCAACCGTGAGGTGCTGGTCTGTAGTACAGAAGATGTCCAGAATCTCTTTTTGTTCATCAATCAGGCTAACGCCTGTATTTGCCAGCATCCGAAGAAACTGACGCTTCAGCTGTCCAATTTTCTTATTTTTCATCTTTGCCTCTTTTAATTATGCCTTCTTGTTTTGCTAACGTTTCACAGCTACTGCAAAAGAACCCACTCAAAAGCCTAATAGTTGGAACAAAATCTGCTTTGTTCTCTGAATATGCTGTCTCATTCTTTTTCGTTACACAATAGAAAGGTCTTCTGGATTCCTCCTGCCACCTTGTTATATTTTACGGTTTTCTTCGTATTGTGAAGCAGAGAGATTTCTGTTTTTTCCAGTTCGAGTGGGTCGTCAGGAATAACAAAAGCATCTTTTAACTTTACCCAGTCTTTATCTCTTATTGTTACTATCGTATCGAGAAAAATACTAACATAAACCCCATTTATTAACGTCGGCTCTGTCTGTTCCAGCTTTTTATTTGTTATCTCTACATACTTGGGGTCAATATCAATCCCGATAAATTTTCTTCCTAATTTTTTAGCGGCGATAGCAGTTGTTCCCGTGCCAACAAAAGGGTCGAGTATAATATCCCCTTCATCGGTACTCATTAGAATCAACCTTTCAAGCAGATGGATAGGCAGCTGGCAGGGGTGCTCGTCTCTTCTCTTTTTGTGTCTTATACGGTGAATATCTGTCCATACATCAGAAACAAGTGGTCCAAATTTATGCATCTGGTTCTTTTTACCCCCGTAATCCTGTAAAACATAATGACAAACCCGGCAACGCTTATGCATCATTCTAATATCGTAAAACTTAAATTTGTCGGACTTCACGTAGTATAAGATTCCGTAATGATTGGGTAAAAGAGTCTTACCAAGAGGAGAACCCATGGCGTCCCACGCAATCCAATGGCGAAAGATTGCAACTTCGTTGAGATAAAAACCAAAATAGATTAACCACTTGGGGATGTTATGCACGAAAATTGAGCCTGTTGGTTTGGTGATACGAACCATCTCGCGAAGCCATTCTCTGCACCAGGAAAGATAGTTCTCAACTTCGTGTTTGTCATAATACCTATTGTATTTCTTTTTCAGATTAAACGGTGGGTCAGCAAAAGTCACATCTACACTGTTGTCAGGAATCTGGCGCATTATCTCCAGACAATCTCCCTGAACTATAGAATTTATCAATCTGTCAGGATATTCTTTATTTTGCATAAAATATCTCCGTTAGCAAATTCTCAAACCTTCTAAGTTCTTCCTTGTGGAACGTAAAGACAAAATCATACGCATCGACCATACGTCTCAGGTCGCCTCGTCTTACATACCAACCAAGCCCATCTACAAATCCAATAAATACTACGCCGGGATAGTGTTGCTTTAAATACTGAGCAACTGTTTTCTCTGTCTTTGCTTTATCGCCCATTCCAGAAGCAGTGGTCACTGAGTAAGAGCACTCAATTATCATTTTTGGAGACGTCTTATTGGGTACTATAAAATCCATTGTTCTTGGAATGTTGCCCGCCACCGAAATCCTGAATTTACCCTTTTCAAAATTTAGTTTATGTAAGGTTAAAATTTGCTCAATGATAACTTCGGGGTTTCCCTGCCTTGAGGCTTTATATGACCCCTTTGTCTTGTATCTTATAATGGTATCAATAAGCGACTCTATGGAAAATCTAAATTTATTTATATCAAGTTTTTTAAACTCAAAAAGCGGGAGAACATTTTTTATCACAGGTACTGTAGAGGCTTTAAAGAATAAATTTACAATGCCCTCAGCAAACTTTTTGTTTGTCTTAATAATAGATTTTATCTTGCTTAGATTCCATTCGTTTTTGAAATCTTCTTGCGGCCAGGCTTCTTTGTGTACGAGAGTTGATAAGATTCTGTCATCCGTGACTCGAATATACGTCACTAATCTCTGTAGGCTTTCCTTTGAAAAACCTGTTATTGTCAAGATAGCGTCAAGTCCATCCTCCACTTCTGTAATGTGTGCGAGCAAGACTGATTCTGTTAACCCTTCTCTTTCTATTCTGTTCTTGAGAAGAAAAATATTCTGTGCAATTGACGAAATATGTCCCTCATAGTATTCTTCAAACTCCACATTCTTAAAATAGAAAGTGTTCTTTGAGACAACGGTATTAAATTTTTCATCTAATGATGGATAATGCATCGTCGATTATTTCCCCTTCATTAAAAACAATATATACTCCTCTTTCATTGTATTCCTCATCCCCTTTATAGGTTTTACAATTTTCTGGTCAAGGATAAGTCCGTTCTCCTGAGCCATTTCCTCTATTTTTGTTTCCAGTCTAATGCCCCCAGTTTGAATATCATTTGAACCGATTATAATTACTGCATATTTCCCGGGTTTCAAGACCCTTGCCATCTCGTGTAAGACCTTATTCATATCATCAAAATAGATAGCCAGTTTTTCTTTTCTGGTTCTTCCTTTCAGACCAATCATCTCGTTTTTAAGAGTGTCAACGTCATAACCCAGATATTCTAACTGTGGTCTATCATTTTCAGCATAATTAATTGCGAAAGAATAAGGAGGAGAAGTAATAATAGCATCTATTGAGTTATCTTCTAAAGGGAGTCTTCTTGCATCGCCAATTTTGAACGTTGCCTTACCAATCTTTAGGTTGAGTTTATCCCTTGTCTTAACAAAAGAGGTAATCTGTCCTACATACCTTTTGAGTACAGATGGGAAAAGGGTGTCTATACTTTTTGTGCACCTTCTTGCGTAGCCCATAGCATCTAAAAAAGCAAGCAACGTAATTCCCTTTACAGAATCAAAATCATCTTTAAACACAAAAGCATTTGGCAGTTTTTTAGCACTTATCAGAGAATTGTAATTCTGGGACATCTCTCTGGATATTCTGGCTAATTGGTAAGCATTAGTTTTTAAGGCTTCATATTTAACTTCGCTCATCAATACACAAAATGGACTTTTTTCAATCCCAACAGAGTCTATTCCGATAATGCTTGCTTCCACATTTAACGTGCCACTTCCACACATAGGGTCAAGGACAATCTCGCCTTGCTTCACACCCAAAATATTTAGTAGTCCTTTAATCATCTGTGGATGGAATTTGCCTCTATATGGGAAAAGTCCATGCGTAGCATAGCCAGTGGAAAAACTACCCTCCTTGAAATATGATTTGGTGAACTCAGACCTTCCTTTCCAGATGAGAGGACTATTATTGGAGCAGATAATATAATGATAAGTCGGCGTTCCATCTATGCTTTTAAAAAAAGCGCCTCTTTGAATGAGTTCTTCTTTATTAAGAAGATTGTACTCGTAGAAGGCAAACTCTAATTCAAAAAGTTCAGAAGCATTGGGTAAAAGCTGATATCCTTCGGGTAACAATAATGACACTACTTTCGGTAAATCTGATACTGAAGTAAATTTGGGGCTTTGCTTACTTGCTGTTTCAACACTGGAGGTTCTTTTTATATTTATGCTCTTCTCGCTCAAGGTCGCTTCTTTTTAACCCTCAACTGATAGAGCTGTAGTATACCTACGTGGTGTTTTATGTGTCAAAGTAAAAGCCAGTCCGGGGGTGGACTGGCTTGGAAAATCTGAATGGTAGCGGTAAGGGGATTTGAACCCCTGCTACCGGCGTGAGAGGCCGGCGTCCTAACCGGGCTAGACCATACCGCCACTCATTTTAGTCTTTTGCGACAGAAACGATATAAATAGTATGTCATATCCCCTGGTTGCGAGTCAATAGATATGCGAATTATTTAGGGAAAAAAGTGTGAGTCTCGTAGTGGTATTTTCAGTTGACGTATCGGGTTCAAGTGAATATATATCTTTTTTGTTTGCGCTTTCTTAATAGTTCGGATACGGGGGAAACAATGGGTAAGAGCGATGTATTGGAGTTTTTGTTATCAACCCTGAAAGAAAAGAATGGTGCGGTATTATGGAATCAATACAGGCGTGAGTTACCGCAACGTATTTCATTAGTGCAGGCGGAGTTAGAAGAAGCAGACCTTAAAGGATATAATCTCACCAGAGTGGATTTAACCGCAGCAAAGCTGTTTAACGCAGACCTAAGCGGAGTAGACCTGTCATATTCTAACCTGAGTTACGCAGACCTGAGGCGAGCGAACCTTGCCAGTGCGTTTCTGACAAGTGCAAACCTTACGGTAGCGAACTTAGTCGGGGCGAATATGGTGGATACGAACCTTGACTATGCCTGCCTGAGGGGAGCGAAACTTGGGGGGTCATATATGGTAGGAGCAAGTCTGGTGGACGTTGACCTTGAGGGAGCAGACCTCAGGGGCGCCTGTTTGAAGTTTGCCAATTTGACTGGCAGTAAGGTCAAGGGCGCAAACGTTGAAGATGCAGACCTGACCAATGCAAAATTTACCGAAGATATGATACCTCTGTTTAAGCGGTTTAACCGGGCGATTATAAGTAATAAACACCTGTCTCAGATTAGGCAGGGTAAAAGCGGACAGGTCAGAGAACTGCTGGAGGAGATGGATTATAACGACCTATTTCCTGAAGAAGATTGCTATCGGATTCTGGGTATTGATAAAACTGCAAGTCTGGAGGAAATCCAGCAAGCGTATAAAAAACGTGTGAAGGAATACCACCCTGACCTGGTAGCAAACCTTGGCGAGAAGATAAAAATAGTAGCGAGGCGTGAATTTGAACGCATCCAGCTGGCATATAAATCCCTGACCCGCCACCGCGCAAAACCGTTTATGCAGATTCTTTCCACTGCCAACCCAGACCTCCCACAAAAATCTCTCCATCAGTATACGATTGAGGATTACCTTAAACTCCTCGTGCATATGCCCAATAACGACCGAATATATTATAACCTGGGGCTGAAGTACTTTGAGGCAGGATTAATAGACTCGGCTATTCAGGCTTATGAAAAGGCATTGGAGCTGAACCCTCATAACCTTTATGCACAGCATAATTTAAAGATTGCCCGACTCGTGCGGACGCTTAAGGAATGATTACGGTTACTCGGTTTGGTCGGTTAGTCGGTTTATTAAGGTTCATCATCCTTATCGCCTACCACTAATCTCAAAATCTCTGAAATATGAAAATGAGAGCTGACCTTCACAGGTTAACTCC
>JAGHBZ010000069.1 GCA_021160705.1 Candidatus Sumerlaeota bacterium | reverse complement strand
ACCAAAAGGCTTCCTGATGAAGTTATTCAGGTACGAGATTTGTCGAACTTTAAGATTGCACCTGCCACGAATGCACCAGCTAATTGGAGCGGTAGGGCAATAATCTCTTTTGAAATGCAAAACACAGAAGCAAATACCAGAGCCAAAGTGATTGTGCGTCCTGCTTCCACCAAATCTGTGGCTCTTAAGATGAGGAGCAATATCGCTAAATTGGAAAGAACTCGTAATGACTGGGAGTAATAAAATAGTCATACACCTAGTTGTGAGCATAATAAGCACAGGGGGATACAGGTGGAGTGTCTTTATAGTATGTATGTGGTGCTTGGCGTGCACTTTAGATGCTGCTTTCCCTCAGGCATCACCGGCTACCGTAATATTGAGTGATGATTTTGGTTCTGGAGTTCCGGGTAACTCCTTGCGAAACCAACCTCTTAATAACGCACTGGGGGGTACGGAAAGTGCAACTTGGAGCAATCGCGACAACGGAAGATATACCGAGGAAGGCACTCTTGAGTTTATCACAGGTGGAACGTATCTCGCCACTGGCTATGAATTAGACCCTACTAAGGTCTGGAGAGTAGAAGCATTGGTGAAACCGCCCCCTGGGTTTGACTTCATCTTCCCTAACGCCAATAATTGGGCTGGATTGAAAATTATGTCTCAAGACTTTAATCATCCCACATATTATGGATTCTGCCTTCGTTTATGCAACAGTGACCCTGCTGGTGAACTTTCAAATCATATCTACATTGATTATTGGGGCCCTCAAGGGGAGAATTGGGCTTTGCGTTGTTGTCACTTAGCAGATATTAACCCAGCCACTGATTACGATGCTAATGGTTTCCTCCCCGTCCGTTTAGAATTCACAGGACTTGGAACTAATGAACATCCTATTACTTTCTGGTTATGGATAAATGGAAACTTAAAGTTTGTTGTATCATTCCCGCCTGGTCCTGATTGGCTTCCTTCCTATCCAGCGGTAAGTAATGAAGGGTATCTTGTAGGGCTTGCACATTGGGGCGCAAATCCACCGGTAGGCTCTTCCTACTTTGATGACTTTAAACTTTCATTATTAGAGCAACCCTCCCCATACATCGTAAATGTAGATTTTTCCGTAAGAGTTGACCCACCACTTTTCAAAAAATTCGCTATGTTTAATTCTGGTCTTGTGTCTATGGCAAGGTATCGAAGAGATATTGAGTTATTCAGCGAGGTCTCTCCAGAGTCTTTGCGAATCGACCTGTTTATGGGAAATCCGGCTTGGAATGGTTGGGAGCATGAAATAGTTACAGGTACTGCTGATAACTTACAATATGATTTCAGTGACATTGATGAGTTGGTTAACTTGCTGAATGAAAGAGATGTTTTGCCCTATTGGTCTTACTGTTATATTCCCCTCCCCTTGCAGAGAATACCCGGGGATTGGACAAGCGGACCATCTGACCTCAACGCCTGGAAAGAAATGCATTCCGTTTTCGCCTCTCATTTCAAACAGAATAACCTTCGCATAGGATATCATGAAATGTACAATGAGCCAGATTTACCGATGTTCTTTTCAGGTACTTGGCAGGAGTATCTTCAAATGTATAAGTATGGTGTGCTGGGAATTAAGGAGGGCGACCCAGACGCCATTGTTGGTGGACCAGCATCAGCTTTTATAGGAGAGCACCTCGACGAATTTCTGGATTTTGTTACCTCGGAGGATTTACCGCTGGATTTCTTCTCCTTCCATTCTTATGGCACCATATATCCCTGGCAAATACAAGCAGTGCGAGAAAAACTTGCCTCAAGACCCAGGTTTAGCACCACCGAAATGCATTTGAATGAATTCAACATTTTACCTGTGGACTCATCTCCCGGAGGCCCCGTTGATAAATACGCCCTTGCCTCTGGAATTTTTAAAGCTATCAAGCTGCTCCTGGAGGAAACCGATTTAACTTTGGTGCATTGGGCACAATTTATGGACGCACACCCTTTGATTCCAGGATTAGGAACGGTTGACCTAAATGGAAGAAGAAAAGCATCTTTTAATGCCTTCAAGATATATGCTATGATGCCGGTGGATAGATGTCTGGTCAGTAATAATGGCATTGTGGATGCAATGGCGTCCACAGATGGTCATAAAGCAAGCGTGGTACTCTGGAATGATACGGAAACAACCCTAACAGGTGATGTGAATTTGAACGATATTCCGTTTTCAAGGGGCAATTTTCGTGTATACCGAATTGATGCCGACCATGCGAGTTATGGAGATAACCCGGCCAACGAGCTATTGCTTCCTGTTGAGGAGTATTTAGGTATTGATACCGGGGAGTTGTCTTGGTCAGGAGAAGTTCCTCCTGAAGGTGTAGTGTATTTAGAGGTAGAAGATGGAACGGGTATATCGGAGTTGAACCATGTCTCTGTAGCTAAGGTTATCCGCAAACATCACTACTATCCTGAGAGAGGTAAGAGTAATTATGCTGAGTTTGATGAAAACACCTGGATTGCATATCTGGGGATGGGCAATGAGAGGTTTGCGCATTCGTTGGTAGGGGTGACTGCGGAGGAATTCCCCTCAACTCTATCAGTTT
>JAGHBZ010000436.1 GCA_021160705.1 Candidatus Sumerlaeota bacterium | reverse complement strand
TTGTTATTCTTAATGAAAGGCATTTGGGAGGTGCGAAAATGAGTAAGCGCCGGGTAGTCATTACAGGACTTGGTGCAGTAACTCCCATCGGGAATAATGTAAAAGATTACTGGGAGAATCTTATTGCGGGCAAAAGTGGTATTACTCGTATTACCAAATTTGATGCGAGTGAGTTTAGTGTGCAGATAGCCGGGGAAGTGAAAAACTTTAACCCTGCAGACCATCTTGAAAAAAGAGAACTTCGCAAAATTGAAGATTTCGTTGTCTATGGTATAGTGGCAGCACGAGAGGCGATTAAAGATGCTGGTCTTGAAGATAACAAATATGACCCGAACAGAGCGGGTGTGATGGTCGGCTCTGGTATTGGGGGGCTCAGGGCGATGGAAGAACAACATAAGGTTCTGCTGACCAAAGGGCCCCGACGCATCAATCCTTTTCTAATCACCCGAATGATTGTTAATATGGCAGCTGGCTATATAGCCATTAAATTTGGGCTTAAAGGACCAAATACAGCGGTATCAACCGCCTGTGCTACTGGTACACATTCAATAGGTGATGCTTTCAAAGTTATCCAGCGAGGAGATGCTGAGTTGATGCTGGCTGGTGGGAGTGAGGCTGCCATTACCCCACTTGGTATTGCCGGGTTCGCCTGTATGAAGGCGCTCAGCGAACGTAATGATGAACCTGAGAAAGCATCTCGTCCTTTCGATGCTCAACGAGATGGCTTTATTATGAGTGAAGGTGCTGGCGTGTTAGTGCTGGAGGAACTGGAACACGCTCGCAAACGCGGTGCACGCATATATGCAGAACTGGTTGGCTATGGAATGAGCGATGATGCCTATCATATCACTGCACCTGACCCTGAAGGCGACGGTGGTGCAAGAGCTATGAAGGCCGCCATTGATGACGCAGGACTTAACCCGGAAGACATTGACCATATCAACGCACATGGCACTTCCACTCCACTCAATGATAAACTCGAGACCAAAGGGATAAAAACAGTCTTTGGGGAACATGCTTATAAAATTCCCATCACTGCTAACAAGTCAATGATAGGACACCTGTTAGGTGCAGCCGGGGCAGTTGAGGCAATTGCAACAGTGCTCTCTATTGCCAATGATGTCATACCACCGACAATTAATTACGAATTCCCTGACCCTGAATGTGACCTTGATTATGTGCCCAATACTGCGCGGGAAACAAAGATTCGCGCTGCTATCAGCAACTCACTTGGCTTTGGTGGACATAATTGTACTATTGCATTCAAAAAGTTCACTGGATAAAATAATATTCTTGCTTAACTGATGAATAATGCATACGTACACGTTTGATTCAAGGCGAAATGAGGCATATTAAATGTTAAAGCGACTCCGCTCACAGAAGGTAATGCGCAGGGTGTTACGGATTACACTCATTCTTGTCATTCCTTCGTTTGTGTTTTACTACGGCTGGTCATCCTCACGAAGGTCAGCACTGGAGAAAAGCCGCTATTTCGCCAAAATAAAATTGGGTAAACTCGCACGATGGCACGAGATTACCCCTGCCGAGATTCGTGAAGCACAGACTCGTCTATTGATAAATTTTTCAAATTTCGCACAACTGATGGGTATACCTCAGCAGCTATTCCTCAGTTCACGAATGGTAGAATCTATCCCACATCTGGCTAAAATTACTGAAGCAGTAAATTTTTATCTCCTTCTGTATTTTGCTCAGAAATATGGAATAACAACTTCACGGGACGAAATCATTTTACAGTTTCGGAATCGCTGGCCACAAAACACCGCTGCTAACTTAAGGAACTATATGAACCGACGGGGTTTTAATAGCGAAGCAGAATTAATCTTAAATGAGCGCCGTTATACCACCGCAAATAAGGTGAAATACGTCTTTTATTCACAGGCACAAGCTTCATTGTTCGAGCTCTGGCAGCAGTACCTTATCACCGACGAAAAGATAAAAATTGCCTATATCAGAATACCAATTGAAGAGCTCAAGAAAAAAATTTCTCCAACAGAAGAAGATTTAGCCACTTTCTACGAACAAAACAAAGAGAAATATCGGGAACCAGAAAAGTATATATTCAATTATACAAAACTATTAATCACGGATGTGGTGACGACAGTGACCGTGAGCGATGAAGAGGTAACGAGATTTTACGAAGAGAACAAGGAGCGCTACAAGTTGCCAAAGCGTGTGAAAGTTCGCCATATCCTGGTAGAAGTACCGCCCGATGCTAAGCCTGAACAGGTGGATAAATTGCGCTCAAAGGCTGAGAGCCTATTTCAACGTGCAAAACAGGGTGAGTCGTTTGAGGAACTGGCAAATTTGTATAGCGACGAATACGACGCCGACAGAGTAACCACGCCGATAAAAACTGGTGGTCTTCTCGGCTGGATTACGCCGCGCGATGCCAGTGTGTATGGGAAAGAGTTTGTGAGTACTGTACTCCAGATGGAAAATCCTGGTGATATAACCCCACCGTTTCGCACTCCTAAGGGATTTGAAATCGTTAAAGCCGAAGAAATCAAGCCTGAATCTTATCTTCCTCTGGATGACATCGCACCATCATTAAAATCGTTCCTGTTCAGAAAACGCTGTAAAGAGATTATTGACCGTAAAGCCAGTGAGTTCTCTCAGAACCTGTATAAATATACCAGCGTGGAGGCAATTGCAAAAGAACTTAATAAACCTTTACTCCAGACAGATGCTGTTGAAGCCGGGCAATACATATTTCCAGATATTGGCAATCTCACACCATATAGAAACGTCATTGACGAGATGATTCAATCAAAAGAAATTCAGATTTTTCCACTGACGACTCAGGCAGTGTTTATGCAGTTGCGCGAAGTGATACCATCTACCATACCACCACTTGATGAAATTAAAGACAAAGTGGCTGATGATTGCGCATACGAGAAATCCGTGAAGATGGCAAGAGAAATTGCACAGACCATAAAAGAAGAATCCAGTAGCACAGAGACACTGATGCAAGCAGGTCTCAAGCAAGGATTTGAGATGAAAACAACGGATTATTTCACCAGAGACAAGTTGCCCCCTGAGCTTGGGAACATACGGATTTTTTTTCATTTTACCTTTAAGACTAAAGTGGTTGACATCCTTTTTTCTGAATCCCGGGGAGGACAATATAATA
>JAGHBZ010000173.1 GCA_021160705.1 Candidatus Sumerlaeota bacterium | reverse complement strand
GTAAAAACAATCTCTGCCTGACCGCTCATAGTGATGGAATCCACTTTATTTTCCCGGATGACGAAGTTAAATTCCAGTTTAACTCCGCTTCTCGTGATTACCGTCAGGGGTGGCGTTGCTATTTTTCTCACCACTGAGCAAATCGCCGACGCCAGAGACCCCGTGCCACACGCAAGAGTCTCGTCCTCAATCCCGCGTTCATAGGTGCGAACTTGAAGGGTGTGCTCATCCACAGGCATAACGAAATTCACGTTTGTTCCATTAGGATGAAATTGCGGATGATAACGAAGCGAACGACCCAGGGTGAGTACGTCCAGTTTGTCAAGCTCACTCACGAACACTACCACGTGTGGTACACCTACATCCATAAAATCCACATTGTCATTAAATTCCGGAGTTGAGAGTTTGATACCACTCTGTGGCAGTCCAACGGGTGGCATATCAATGGTTACCGCTTGAGGAGTGACTACCGCGTGATATAATCCAGCCATTGTGTCGAATGACATATCTTTCGGAGCGACGTTGAGGTAATGAGCGAGACGTGCAATACAGCGAGCACCATTACCACAGGTGGCGGCTTCCGAACCATCCGCATTAAAATAACGCATCCTGAAATCCGCTGAGGAGCCTGCCTCGGGTTGTTCAATTATCAGCACACCATCCGCGCCTACGCCAAACCTGCGATGACAAAGACGTTGAACTATGGACGGAATTTCGCTTTCTGGCAGAGCACCGTCACGGTTTAGCAACCCTATAAAGTCGTTTCCTGCGCCTGTGAGTTTCCAGAACTTAAGTTTCATAACCTCGTTAACTCCCCTTGCTCGAATTACCCTGAAGGCAGCGAATAAGCAACAATCAATTTTTAAACAGAATCAATATCTCATAAGCAGAAGAGAAAGTCAATTTCCTCTACTTTAAATAAAATCCGTATAATTAAGATATTCTCTTTGAAGCCTGCCACTGCGTCGGATAGTTTTTTGCACAATGAATCTCAGCCTCCGCAGAGCCTCATAACCTCAAAAGAGACGTATATAAAGCCTTGAGTGGACGAAACGCCACTCTGGATAAAGTAAGTAGAATTTACGTATTTATAATGACGAAAAAGATGGAAATTGTGTGCGAAATGAGCAATAATTTATTCTATCAGGATTGATTTTAATCAGGAGTATTAAGCGGTGAAATACGTAGCGCGGGCGAACCGAATTAAAAATATACTGAGCACCGCTAACATCGGTGCATCAGTTAAGATTCAAGGATGGGTGCGGTCAAGACGCGACTCAAAGGGTGGGTTCTCATTCCTTGATATAAGCGACGGCTCCTGTGTTGCAGGTATTCAGGTCATTGCTGATAGGAGTCTTCCTAATTATGACTCAGAGGTGAAGCACCTGACAACTGGCTGTAGTGTGGAGATTGAAGGAAACTTGCAAAAGTCTCCGGGAACAAAACAGCAGGTGGAGGTGCTGGCAAAAAGAATAAATGTCATTGGTTGGGTGGACAACCCCACTGCATATCCTTTGCAAAAGAAACGCCATAGTCTGGAGTTCCTCAGAGAAATTGCTCATCTGCGTGCCAGAACCAGAACATTTGGTGCAGTGAGTCGTATACGCAACTCTCTCTCCAATGCGACACACAACTTTTTTCAATCGCGTGGGTTTTTATACATCCATACGCCCATTATAACTCCAAGCGATTGCGAAGGAGCCGGCGAATTGTTCCGTGTCACCGCTATTGAGCTTGATAATGTTCCAAAAAACTCGAACGGCGAGGTTGATTTTCGTCAGGATTTCTTTGGGCGTCCGGTGTTTCTTACTGTGAGTGGTCAGCTCTATGCAGAGGCATACGCTTCTGCGCTAACAAATGTCTACACTTTCGGTCCGACCTTCAGGGCTGATAACTCCAACACCCCACGTCACCTCGCTGAGTTCTGGATGGTAGAACCAGAGATGGCTTTTTGTGACCTTGAAGGCGATATGGACCTTGCCGAGAGCTATGTCAAACATCTCTTTCGCAGTGTGCTTGAAGATTGTACTGAGGATATAGAGTTTTTAGAACGACTGACTCCTGAAACAAAAATTATAGAGCCTTTAACCCGATTCATTGATTCTGAATTTGAACGCATTAGCTATACTGAAGCCGTTAAATTGCTGGAGCAGTCTCACCAACCCTTTGAAGTCCCGGTGAAATGGGGCACCAATCTTCAGAGCGAGCATGAACGTTTCCTTTGCGAAAAATATTTTGGCAAACCTATTTTCATCTTCAACTACCCAAAACAGATAAAACCCTTCTATATGAGAGTGAATGAGGATAATAAAACTGTAGCAGCGATGGACCTGCTTATTCCACGGATTGGTGAAATCATTGGAGGAAGCCAGCGTGAGGAACGTCTGGACGTCCTTCAGGAGCGGATGCGCGAATTGAACATTGACCCAAGAGACTACTGGTGGTACATTGACCTTCGTCGGTTCGGTTCCGTGCCTCATTCCGGGTTCGGATTGGGATTTGATAGAGTCGTGCAGTTCGTATCCGGTATGAGAAACATCAGGGATGTTATTCCGTTCCCCAGGACCCCTAATTCCGCAGAGCTATAGCATTATCAAATGATCCTACCCCATCCCTACGCTAATCTATAATATACTGGAGAGCAACGTTGAGAAAAAATTTGTATAAAGAAGTAATCCGCCATTATTCACATAATACAGGAAACAAGAGGGGCTTTAGGTGCTTGTGCTTGCTGACCAACACAACTAAGAAAAGCCCCAGCAAAAAGGGTTAGTCCTTGCTGGAATATTTCTGGAGAAACTGCTTTAAGTCGTTCTGGATTTGCTGGATAGTTGCATCGCCTTCTTTAGGGTGCTGACGCAGTGCCGCCTGTATTGCCCTCAGTGCCTCTTCATAGTTGCCCTCAAGGTAAAACGAATACGCAATGAGCGATTGTGTCTCATAAGAGTGTTGCTGGTCTTCTGGTAAAGATACAAGAGTCTCTCGGACAAGCGGGAACTTGCCCCACGCAAGATAAAGCCGTGCAAGTCCTAATCGAGCCTGGGTATTCTGTGGTTCTATTTCAAGCGCCTTGTTATAGGCTTTTTCCGCTTTGCGAAATTTATGCAACCGTCTATAGGAATGTCCAAGCCCGATATATGCTTCAACAAAGTCAGATTTTGCCTTGACCGCCAGACGGAAACATTTCGCAGCTTTCTCCAGCTTGTCATTTCTTAGAAATTGTGTGCCCAGCATAAATAAGGCATGCGGGTTGTGGCGAGCACGCTCCTGTGCTATCAGGAGGACATCTGATTCGGTCTTCTCGCCAAGCGGAATATTAATAGTACAGCCACTTATTCCAATTGTTATTATTAATAGGATGACTAATTTCTTCATACTATTATCCAGGAATCCTGCTCTTGTTACCTCAGAGTATGTATAATATGATGCTTGCCAGATAGCTCCCCGTCAAGTGTTATAAACTCTTTGAAGGTACACTATAATAGACCTGTTGCGAAATAATAATTGAGTTTAGCGGTGATGCTCCTTTGCCGGGTTTGCTTCCCGGTATTGTAGTTTAGACTTTTAAAAGCTAAGGAGATTTTCTCGTAACACATTTTTCATATAAGCCCGGCGATGCGTCCACTCAGGGCGAGATACGCATAGTTCTTTCTGAACTTTACTCGGGAAATTAAATACGACAATTTTCATTTGTTAAATCTCATACAGAAGATAATATATAGGAG
>JAGHBZ010000395.1 GCA_021160705.1 Candidatus Sumerlaeota bacterium | reverse complement strand
TTCTCAAAGTATCTGGTAAATTTATATTCTTTCATTGGAATATTTATTCTCCATTTTTTTATTTCTGTGCATCAAGGATTTTATGGCTTTTTTGATGAGTTGTCGCCAGGAGTCAGGGGATTTCAGGCAGGCGTGGAGAAATTCCTGTGCCTCTGTTGCATAGTTTCCAAGTAGTGTTTCCACCGCCGCCTCAGTAGGACTGGCAGTAGTGAGCGTGACCTTAATATTTTTCTCAATTATATATTTGCGGAGTAAGGCTAATTTTTTCCCAGCCGTATTAATGCCACAGAAAGGTGCATCTGCCATAGGAGTTCCAGGTCGGGGTGTAAAGATTCCAATGCCTGCGGATAATTGAAAAGAATAACGCCTGCAAAAGCGCCGTTGAATTTTTTCTAATAGTTCAGCAATTGCTCTAATGTCATCATCAGTTTCGCCGGGTAGCCCGATGAGAAAATAACACTTAATTTTCTTTATTCCACATCGGAGACATAGCTCAAACGCCTTGAAAATCTGCTCATCAGTTATGGGTTTGCCGATTTTAAACCTGAACTCTTCGCGCCCGCATTCAGGCGCCAGAGTAATAGAACGCTGTCCACCTCTTACCAGCGTGGTAATCAAGGTCTCGGTTATATCATTTATCCGCAAAGATGATACTGAAATAGATAAACTCCGTTTTTGAACAAACTCAAGCAGTGGATTCATCACATCTGGAGGCGGCATCGCTGAGGCAACAAGCCCAATCCTTTTGGTGAACGGAACTGCTGACTCAATAGCAGTACTGACCGCAGAGAACGAATGCCATTGCCAGGGATTCTTGTTATGTCCGACGTAACAGAATTTGCAGGTATATGGACATCCGCGCGAGAGCTCGATGAGGAACGTACTGGAAAATTCTGTCTCTGGCGTGATAACCACACTGCTAACAGGTGTGGCAGAGAGAGAAACGTTTGCGGCACAATGAGAATAAACTCCAGCAGGGGTATTCAATTCAGATGAATACTCAGGAACATAAAAGCCTGGTCGGGATGAAAGGAGACGTACAACCTGTTCTTTATTGCCCTTGTGCTCAATATACGTCTGAATCAATTCCGGCAGGGTGTACTCGCCATCTCCGATGAGAAAAATATCAAAGACCCCGGCAAGGGGTAGTGGATTCATTGATACGGCAAATCCACCAGCAACCAGCAGAGGGTCAAGAGATGTTCGCTCCACACGAAAAACAGGAATCCCGCTCTTGCTAATAATACGAAGCACGTTGATATAGTCAAGTTCAGACGAGATGGTAAAAAATACAAGAGGAAACTCTCTAAGCAGGCTTTGTGACTCAAGAGAACGTGGGATTTGTTCTACTGGTGTGGGTAAGAAGAATCTCTCCACCCCAACTCCAGGGTAAGACAACGTTGTCTTAAGTAAAAAATGAAAACCTAAATTTGACATTGCTACAGAATAGGAGTTAGGGAAAAGAACGCCTATTCGCAAAAGACCTTTTTTAGCAAGATTCGACGAGTCAATGAGCCATTGTTCTTTCTTTAAAAGGGATTGAGTAGAAGGAGTTCTGTCTGGAGTTTTTTTTCTCACGTTGCGGATTAAAGGCAAACACTGACTATTTATTCATAAGACCAGCTCCCGAGAGAAAAGCAATCTGACAATTAGCAACATTTTTCTTATCCAGCACGCTCATACCAAGATATTTCACATCAGTGGTAAAACCTGAGCTATCCCCGGTATAATCAAAATAAATAAGGGTTCTTGGAGTAGTAGGTGTTTTTGCTCTGAGTTTAATTTTCGCAAATACACCAGTAGGTAAATCGAGCAACTGACTTAACCCCATAGCATACTTAATCACACCTCTCTCATTGTCCACTGTATTGAGTTTAAGAAAATCGAATGGATATTCCTCGTGTGCAAACCCATCGTAGATATTTATCCCTCGCCGAATCCAGTTGCCCTTATCCCAGTCAACTACTTCTAATTGCTCAGGGTCGAATCTGATACATAGACTCAGGTCGTCAAATACGGTGTGGTACGGATTGATTAACATAACATCCACTATGAACTCTTCGTTCTTCTTAATACGATATTTTGAGCTGGATAGGCGTAACCCTACTCGCTCTACACTCATTGTAGATGCAAGTCCTTTCCCTGACAGCTCTGCACCAGGAATTATAGGACGAAAATGAGGCACCGGTGTAGCTCGGTTATCTCCGCTGATAGTTACCCCTGAAGCTATCACGCCATCCCGGTCAGTATAGCTTGTGCCAAGATAGTCGCTAATACCGTCGGCTATGATGAAAGTATTATTTCTTCCCAGTAAGAACCGAATTTCAGTATTAGTGGTCTCCTGGAGTGCTTTCCATTTAATTATCAAAAGGGCAGTTTTCATCTTAATTTTTTGGGGTGTTTTTAATCTACCACCATACGTAATAATTCCGCGTGTCTCGTCCACCTCAAACTCTGGGTTGCCTGCAATTATAGTGTGCAAAGGATAATCATATACCTTCTGGGGTGATAAGAATTGCCTATCGTATTTGATTGTAAGACGAAGTGCTCTGATTGGTTGTTCTTTAAAATCTGAATATACAATTTTAGTAAAGAACTCCTCGCCTTTTTTCACTTGAATGTCAAGAGGCTCAATACTAAGAAATGCACCTATATTACCGCGTGGTTTTGGAATACTGGGGAGTGGCACGTACGCCTTCTGAGATGTTTTAGAAGATTTTTCTTCTTCGGCTTTCCTTTTAGCTTCTTCGCGTCTTCTACGCATCTCCAGTTCTTTCTCTTCTTTTCTTCTTTTAAGGATAAGTGCGAGTTTCTTTCGGTGTCTGCGGAGGCGTTCTTCACGGGGCAAAGTCGGGTCGTCTCTTAATTCTTCAAGTTTTCTTTTGAACTCTTCTTCTGACTCCAGTGAGAAACTAACAGATTTAGCCAAGTGCAGAATCATAAATACAAGAAAACAACATAGCAGGGGCATCGGTATTCTTATGAATTTCATAGTCGTGTATTTAAGTATAGTCATTATGGCATTACTTTAAAGACCGGCGTAATTCGTTTTTTCTCTCCTGCAAAAGTAATCCCTTCAATATAATAATAATATATTTTGCCTTTTTTCAACGATTTATCAATGAAAATCAGCGACTGTTTCTTTTCAGTACGTTGTGCCGGGA
>JAGHBZ010000369.1 GCA_021160705.1 Candidatus Sumerlaeota bacterium | reverse complement strand
GAGATGAGGATAGACCTCTCCTATTCAGTTTGCGGGGACATTTTATTTTTTTGTTCTAGACGCGGGTAGCGTTCAGAGTCGCAGGGGAGTGGGCGGTGTAGTTGCTCCGGAAGTGTTCAGTTTCAGCAGGTATTCGTGCAGTGCTGATGGTATAAGTTCCTGCTCCAGGCGGACAACCAGAGTGCGTGCGTGTTTAATCACCCGGGCAGGGATTTGGAGGACATGATGGACCAAGGTATGATTACGTTTTGTGTGGTAGAGTGGTGGCAGGTAGAGGAGTTTTATCCCCTGAAGCAGGTTGTGAGCGAGTGCGGCGAGTGTGTAGTAGCCACGATTAGCGTTAAGCGAGTGCATCGGTGGGTGATGGAGTCCCATATCGCAGAGCAAGTTCTTTTGCTGATTCTCGAAGTCCCCTTTTATGGCGTGGAGCTCCACTACCTCAGACGGGCTGAGGTCTTCTCTATTGGTGAGGATGAAATAATAGTGAAAAAACATTTCATCTTTTGCTCTGTAACGCACCCCTATGTAGCGATGTTCTCGTCCCCAACCCTGGGGCCAGTGAGTCAGCTCTGCCACCTGTCGGAGCTCCTGTCTGTCGTCTCTTAAAGTCTCCCAGGCTGACGACGGTAATCCCTCTGCCAATCGTTCCAACGGTGAGACCGCCTTGTTCACGCTCACCGTGTAGTTGAAACCCTCCCTCTCCAGCACGTCTTCTATTACCTTGTGGTCGTAGTACGCTGAGTCCAGAAAAAAATGTATCCTGTACTTTTTCAATTGCTTGAGAAATGGCTCAACCAACTCCTTGAAATCTCCATGCTGGTCATAAACTCCCGGATGAAGTCGCATATTCGCCAGAAACGGACCAATGTAAAAACACAACCAGAGCAGACTCCTGTTGCCGTTGTAATCTCGCTTCTCCGTTCCTTCAAAATATCTTCCCCTTACCTCCAACAACGAACCATCCGCAAAACAATATAGCCATCCATTGTATAGAATTTGACCCTTTCCCACTCGCCTTATTATTCGTATCACTACCTCCGCAAGTATCTCATAGATTACCTCCAGCTCCTCCTGACTGAACGAACGTAAATACTCTCCCATCGACGAAGGGGCGGGAACCCCCTTTAGCCCCACTACATCTTGATAACTCTTATCCTTCTTCAGACTATCTAATCCACATAACCCCCGTCCACCTCGCAGAAAACTCGCCAATAACGACGCTACATAACATACATCACTGTAGCCACGACGTCGTAACTTCTTCTTCAACTTCTTCTTGATAAGACGCTTCAGACCCAACTCTCGGAAAATACGATTAAAACTCACCGCACCCACTCCATGAGAGGTTAATTTCTGAGGGGTAATTTCCAGCTTGCATTTAGGCGGGTTAATGTCATAGAATTCTTTCACCTTTGCTTCCTCCTTTCGGGAAGGTTATTTTAAAAAAACACGTTGATTTTAAAGGGGGAAGCAAAGGTTTTCAATTCTTATCTACAACTTACCTAATGATTAGGGATTTTCCCTGCTCCAGGGATATGGTATGCCGTTTTACAGAAATAAAAGTCATTGTGTCTATCAATTCTTAAGACGCTTAATTGCCTTTTGTGTTTGTTAGCAAATGTGTGGTATGCAAGACCACAGAGTTCGGATTAACTTTATGACACCCTAACAAAAATAGATGTAGTCCAAAGGATACATTAGAAATGGCGGAAAGTCCTGTCGGTAACCTTGAGATTTCGTCCTGCGGTGTCCCGAAATACTATCTGTTTCTTGGCAGTTACTTTTCCAATGCAGGAGAGTTGCGTTACCAGACAATTCTCCGTAAACAGATGGCTCACCTGCTCAGGACTGGCAAAAGTAGTAAACAGCAACTCATAGTCTTCTCCACCATATAAGGCAAAATGATAAGGATTAATTTTACGAGCCCGGCAATATTCACTCAGCTCAGTGGAAAGCGGGATGTTCGCCAGCTTAATGTCAAACCCAACACCACTAAATTTGCTGAGCAGACTCAATTCATTGTAAAGACCATCGCTAATATCAATCATTGCCAGGTCTGACAGGTGACTGCCGAGCAGGCGTCCTTCATTCACCCTTGCAGTGGGGGCAATATGCCGTTGAACCAATCGCCATTCCGGCGTACGTGGTTTGTATAGTTGTTTTTTCTGCAAAATATGTAACCCGGCGCCTGAATCTCCCAGAGTGCCTGTGACATAAACAAATTGTCCCACTTGAACTGAGCTACGGAGTGGGAGATGTTCGTTTTTTGGTTTCTTGCCGAGAACCGTAATGCTGATAACCAGACGCTTACTCCTCACCAGGTCGCCGTTTGCCAGCAGGAGATTATATTTTTTTGCCTCGTCACAGATGCCTTTATAAATCCGATTAACGTCCTTGAGAGAAAAACTCCCGGGTACGGCAAGCGAGACCAGAAAAAATTCAGGTATCCCACCAAACGCGGAAATATCACTGAGATTTACTGCCAATGCCTTTTTGCCCAGCAGGTATGGGTCATAGTGTGCGGGGAGAAAATGAGTGCCCTCCACAAGCGTATCCACTGTCACCAGCAGATACTCGTTGTGTTCAGGAGAAAGGTCAATTACAGCGGCATCATCGCCGAAACCAACGACCAGTCGAGCATCGTCGAGCGGATAAAATTTCTTGAGACGCTCCAGCACCCCCCATTCACCTACATCGGAAAGTCTCTTATTGGAGCTCATAGGCAGTCTACAAAAGTTCGTCAAGAATCTTTATCTGTTCCTTTGGTTGTGCGGCTTTCATAGAGCACAACTCACCACACATCGTGCAGACATCCGTGGATTTTGGTGCGCGTTCTGTACGATACTGACGGGGTCGGATTGGGTCAAGTGCCAGCTGAAACATACTCTCCCAATCCCGAGCCTCCCGTGCACGGGAGAGTTTGTCATCCCATTCCCGCGCGCCCGGATAGCCTTTCTCCATATCGCCGATATGAGCAGCAATCCGCGCACCAATAACCCCCAGTCGGACATCTTCAACGGTGGGTAGCCGTAGATGTTCTGCCGGGGTAACATAGCAGAGGAAATCAGCACCAGCCTTAGCCGCCAGCGCACCACCAATTGCCGCAACTATATGGTCGTAGCCGGGCGCTACATCTGTAGCAAGTGGACCAAGCAGATAAAATGGTGCGCCTTTACAGACCTTCTTTTCAATCAGGACATTCGCTTCAATTTCGCTCAAGGGCACGTGACCCGGACCCTCCACCATCACCTGCACCCCTGCCTCTACTGCGCGGTCTCGCAGCTCGCTGATTATCACCAGTTCATCAATCTGCACAGAGTCAGTGGCGTCATGGATACATCCCGGTCGTAATCCATCACCCAGACTAAACGTCACGTCATATTCACGGGCAATCTCAATGATTTTATCGTAAGCAGTATAGAACGGATTTTCTTTCCCGTTAGCCCGCATCCAGCGGATGATGAACGCTCCGCCCCGACTGACCACATCCATAATCCTTGACTTGCGTTCAATCTTCGCCAGTGCGCGTCTGGTCACTCCGCAATGAATAGTGATAAAATCAATGCCATCCTCAGCGTGACGACGAATCACATCAAGGATGTGCTCCTCGGTCATATCCTCTATTCGTTTGCCCTGCCTCAGGAGTTCCACCGCTACCTGATAAATCGGGACACTTCCCACCGGGACAGGCGATGCCTCAATGATTTTTTTCCGAATAATATCAAGTGTCCCGCCAGTGCTGAGGTCCATAATCGTATCCGTGCCAGCGTCCACCGCAGCGTCCAGTTTTTTTAGCTCTTCTACCAGGTTACAGTAATCTGGCGACGTCCCGATATTCGCATTTACTTTAGTTCTCAGGCGTTCGCCTATGCCAATTGGCTTGATAGAATGGCGGACGTTTTTAGGTATGACCACCCTACCCTGAGCTATCAGTTCCCGAAGGTCTTCGGCTCTGATATGTTCTTTCTCTGCGACCTCCTGCATCTCCCTGGTTATTACACCTTTTTTTGCCGATTCCAGTTGTGTCATAATCATCTCACCTTCTTAATTTAGATAATATTAAGCCTTCTGGTGATTGAGGATAATTTCCTCAAGTTCTCTTGTAG
>JAGHBZ010000118.1 GCA_021160705.1 Candidatus Sumerlaeota bacterium | reverse complement strand
GGTTTACTGAGAATTTCTGCCGGGATATAAGTTTTGCCAATGTCGTGAATAGAGCCTGCCATATTGATTCCATCGATTTGTTCCTGTGGAAGCCCCATTTCTCTGGCAATAGCACAGGAGAGTTCTGCCACGCGGCGTTGATGACCTGCTGTATATGGGTCTCTTGTCTCGACTATCAGCGCCATAGCATGAATGATTTCTACCATAGATTTTTTTAGTTTCTCCAGCGTCCGTTTTCGTTCCTCCTCTGCTTGTTTTCGTTCAGTTATGTCACGTGCAATTGAGAGTACCACCTTTTTACCGTTCATATGAAATACGTGGGGGCTAATCTCCACTGGTATCTTTGTGCCGTTTTTGGTCACCAGGAGCGTCTCATAGGGAGCGTGTCCACGTTTGGATAACGCTGACATTACTTTAGAGTAATCAGCCAGATATTCTTCTGCAATAATATCCTTCGGCGACATATTAAGAAATTCCTCTCTACTGTAGTTCAGTCTTTGACAGGCAACAACATTTACTTCAAGAAACCTACCTCCTATTCCATTCTCTGTGAGTTCGTGCAAGAAAATCGCATCATTAGCCTTATGAAACAGCTCACGAAATTTTCTTTCGCTCTCGCGTAGTGCCTGCTCTGCCTGTTTTCGTTTTCGTCGTTCTTCTGCCTCACGTAACTCACGTTGGATGACTGGGACCAGACGGCTCAGATTGGTCTTCATAACATAGTCGTGTGCTCCAGCCTTCATAGCCGAGACCGCAACGTCCTCGCCGATTGCTCCTGAGACAATTATGAACGGCAGGTCTAATCCTTTTTGATTGAGCACCTCAAGTGCCGCTAACCCATTAAAACGTGGCATTGAATAATCAGAGATGACAATATCCCATTTCCTCTTATTCAGAGCATTATTCATATCTTCTGCTGTCTGAACCCGGAGGTACTTCGGCTCATACCCCCCACGCATCAATTCTCTCAATATCAGTTCTGCATCATCTTCAGAGTCTTCGACCATTAATACACGAAGTGGCTTTCCCATTGCTTCTTCCCCTCCTCTTGTGTTGATTGGGTCTGTAATTGCCAGGTGGTATGAACTACTTTTCCTATTTCCTCTGAGAATTCTTTGAAGTCCACGGGTTTATTGATATAGAAATTGGTACCCATCTTATAACCTCTCATCACCTCTCGGTCGTCTTTGGAGGAGGCGAGTATGACAACAGGAAGGGACTTTGTCCGCTCATCAGCCCTGAGCCGCTCTAACACCTCCTTCCCATCAATTCTCGGCAACTTCAAGTCCAGTAAAATCATCTTTGGCATTGCGTTCGTGTCGCGCCCGGCGTACGCACCTGTTCCAAAGAGATAATCTATTGCTTCCTCTCCATCTCCTAAGACCACCACTTCACCTCTGACTTTGTTCTTCTTCAGAGCGCGTACAGTCAAATCTACCTCGTCAGGATTGTCTTGCACCACTAAGATAGGCTGTTTGTCGTTCATAGCGTTCCACCTCCGTGTTCTCAAAGTGTAAAGTAAAATGTCGCACCTCGCCCCACTGCTCCTTCTGCCCAGACTCGCCCACCGTGTCGGTGGATAATGCGTTGAACCGTGGCAAGTCCTATCCCGGTACCCGGAAATTCCCTCACCGAGTGTAGACGCTGAAATGGAGTAAAAAGTTTATCCGCATAACTCATCTCAAACCCAGCACCATTATCACGCACATAATACACAGGTCTACCATTCTGCAGAGTCATCCCAAACTCTATCCAGGCTTTTGCCTGACGACCGGTAAACTTCCAGGCATTTCCGAGCAAGTTCTCCAGTGCTACACGTAGCAATCTGCTGTCGCCAGTGGCAATGAGTCCTTTACAGATTCTCCAATCTACTTTTCGTTCTGGCTGTGTTTTTTGAAGTTCCTCTGCGATGCTTCCAGCCAGAGCACTAAGGTCAACTCGTTCTCTACGCATCTCACTGCGTGTCACACGAGATAACTGGAGTAAATCATCTATGAGTTGAGCCATATGTTGAGCAGCGTTTCGTACACGACGCAGGAGGTCTTTGCCCTGGGAGTCGAGTTTGTTTGCGTAGTCCTCCTCAAGTGCCTGGCTGAACCCCTCTATCACACGCAAAGGCGCCCGGAGGTCGTGTGCAACTGAATACGCAAAGGACTCCAGCTCTTTATTCAGCGCCTCAAGTTGTGCGGTTCGTTCTTGCACTCTTTGTTCCAGCTCCTCATTTAATTGCTTAATCTCTTCCTCTGCTCGTTTACGTTCAGTTATATCATTCAGAATACCAATAGCTCCTATGACTTCACCTGTTTCTTCGTTAAAGAGAGGGAGTGAACAATCACTGAGCCATTTCTCTTCGCCTTGCGGTGTAAGTATTCTATAATCCGCTCTGTATCGCTTCAGCTCTCCCCGGTGGAATGCTCTGGCGTAGCCCTCCGCATCACCTTCCCATTCAGGGTCAGTTATAATAATTTCTTTTATGAGCTCTTTCATCTTCTTATAGGTTAAATCCTTATAGGAGACACCAAGGATTGCCTCACATCCTGCACCAATATATTCATAAGTCGTATCAGCAAATTTATACCGGTAAGGCACTCCTCGAGCATTTTCTATTGCTTTGGTATAAATCTTATGAACCTGCTTTAATTTCTCTTCTGCACGTCTCCGCTCACTCACGTCGTGCAATGAGACTATATAAGCATCTTCACCTTCCCACTCAGTTTCTGCCACACGCATCTCTGCCGAGACCGGCTCCTTGCCTGCAGTAATAATATCTATCTCCGTTGTCTCATCCGAGACCAGAGGAAATCCAAACAGTGTTCCCAGAAGTTCTTCTTCTGAACGTCTCAGGAGTAGCCTGGCACTCGGATTCACATACCGCGTAATTCCCTTTTTGTCCACAATAAGAATCCCGTCTGCGTTGTGTTCTGTTATATTCCGGAGGCAGGTCTCTCTTGCTCTTAGTTCTTCTTCTATTCGCTTGCGTCGCGCAAGTTCTCGCTGTGCCTCCTGATAAAGGCGCTGGTTCTCTATCTGAAGCCTCTGCTTCTCAAGTGCTCCCTCTACTGTTGCCAGTACCTCATCCATCAGCAGAGGTTTGGTGATATAGCCAGATGCGCCTTCGTTCAGCGCACGCAGTGCAGTCTCCAGAGTTGCATAAGCCGTGACCAGAATTACCGCCATAAAAGGGTATATTTCCTTCAAGGGTGCTATTAAATCTATGCCATCTTTGTCTGGCAGACTGATGTTGAGAATGGCTACATTGAAGAATTTCTTTTTCGCCTTTTTTATTGCATCACTACCTGTTCTGACGACCTCTGTCTCATAACCTTTTCTTTCGAATATCATCCTCAGGATTTTACACGTCCTTTCATCGGCATCTGCCACTACTATGCGTACTTTATCTTCCATCGCTACATCCTCTATTAATGATGTGGAGGCTACACCTACAGCATTCGCCGAATAGCTTTGCCAGCTTCTGTGTTTGTGTTCTTTTGCCTTAAATATCACTCTTTCCACCCCTGTGCCCTTCAGCATTCTCTTTGTAATTTATATGATTAAGCCGTATTAGAAGAACGCTCCCCGGTCCACTTCGTTCCGAACTGATAAATATTACCCCCTCGTGAGTTTTCTTCATCACGAGGGGGTTATCGCCACAGAGAAAGGAGGGTTTATTTAGAAGGGTGGGTTGGGTCTGGTTTAAAATATTTTTCCAGCCTTTAATCAACCTCCTGCATTTTATCCATCCTGTTGCCGGGTAATCACATTTATCTATCACCCTCACCCTGGCTCTAACAACTTGCTCCTGTACTGCTTGTCTCCCTGGTGGTAACTGGATTATTGTGTCTTTATTTTCTGCCGTTAGGTTCATTTATTTACACCCTCTTCACCGTGTCGTGTGTTTGCTGATGAGCATAGTTAACGAGAAGTTCATTTAATGCCTCAGGGATTTTTTCAAACTCTTCTGATTTATCAAAAAAGAAATCTACCCCCAGCTCCTTACACCTTTCTCGCAACTGCGGATAGGAATAATTAGCGAGCATAATGACCTTAGTATTTATCTCTCTATTTTGCAAAAATCTCAGTATATCAAACCCACTTCCACCTGGTATTCTTATATCCAGAATCACCACATCCGGCTTGAGCCTCCAGATGGACTCTTTTGCTTCTCTTATGTCGTGAGCTTTGCCCACTATCTCAATCTCTTCATAACCCAAAAGCAAAGAAGCTAAGCGTTCACTTACTATCAATGAATTCTCTGCAATAAATACTTTCATTTTTTGTCTCTCCTCAGAAGAATAAGATGTCTCCTTCTTTGTTTCAGATGACTCGTAGAGGTCCAGTTCCATAAGAGTTGTTGACCTCTGAATATTGGCTCTATCTCTGGTGTATTTACATCTACATTTCATTTTCGCAAATGTTCCTCAATTGCCTGTTCCTTACTCTTAAGATAAATTAAAATACTAAAACCTTGCGTTATCTGTCTATCGGACAAAATCTCTTTCTACTGTAAGATTATTACCCTTCTTTTTGTCGGTATTTGTCCTACACAATAGACCTGTAACGGGTCTGCGCTCACCCGGTCTCAAATTCGCCGTTCAGCTGTAAAAAAACAAAAAACGAACAGGCGGAGTACTGTAAAACCGACTCGATAATTCCTAACCGCGAATGGAGAGGATAATAATCTGTGAAATCTATAGATAAAAAAATTTGATAGTGAATTTTGGGCAGAGAAGTATATATAAAAAAAGCGCTTAAGCGGTCAACGCTCTGGGGGGACTTTTTCGTGCTAATTTAGGCTACCCCGCGATTTCGGAGAAAGAAAATTATTTTGCTCTCCTGCAAATGTGTCCGTTTAGTCCGTTATGTCCGTTTAGTCCGTTTTGTCCGTTTGGTCGGTTTAGGTCGGTTAGTCGGTTTATTAAGGTTCATCATCTTTATCGCCGACCACTAATCTCAAAATCTCTGAAATGTGAAAATGAGAACTGAGCTTCGCAGGTTAACTCCTATCTCCTGGTTTCCTGGCTTCCTAATAGAAAAAAGATTATTTATTAGGAATCCAGGAGACCAGGATAGGTCTGAAATAGTAAGATTTTTCGCTTTAAAGAAAAGTAAATTGATAGTACGATATGCTTACAAGAAAGCAAATTTTTTCTCAGTGTACTCGGTGAACTCTGTGGCTAAGAAGAAAAAGAGCAAACCATAGAGGG
>JAGHBZ010000372.1 GCA_021160705.1 Candidatus Sumerlaeota bacterium | reverse complement strand
GTTTTTATCAAGCAGTGCTCCGGGAACGATAAGCAATGCAAAAAATAACAATCGGCTGGTGGGCAGTTGCAGGACAAAGTTCATCTGAGCGTGCAGGACAAATGCGACCATCAATGCTATCAAGCCCAGTCTGATTAACAGAGTTACTTTGCCAGACTGTTTTAGTTCCTGAATTAATTGCCAGAAAAATACCGCTACCAGAAATATCAAAGTTGCCAGACTCAGAATGCCCTGCTCAGCCCAGGTCTGAAGAATGTCGTTATGTGCCGCATTGGTATATAGCCCGGCGTATGGTGACAGAGTTTGCGAATTCAAAATAATTGGAGAAAGTACCTGCACGTAATAATACGTAAAGTTCCCGGCGCCGACACCCAGCAACGGATGCTGGCGAATAATCTCCAGTGTATTCAGCCAGATAGCCAGCCGGGTAGGTGCGCCGGCGTGCCAGCGAGCAGAGGAGAACGCCTCCTGCCATAGGGACGGTTTATGTGGATTCAAAGGGTGAGGCGTAAAATAAAATACAATAATTGCCAGCCCAATGAATACAATTGCCACGAGACGTTTCAGTCGTTTTCGCCAGAACCCTCGTGATTCATATTTAATCAGCGCTAATAGGATTGCTACAATCCCGGCAAGTAGCCCAAGATTTGACCCCACAGACCAGCATACCAACAAGCCAGCTCCAATGAGCGCAATTGATACAAGCACGAACCCCTCACGCCATTTTCGCCGTACATACAGAAAAAACAGACACGCCAGAACCAGAGCAAGAGCAAGAAAATCTCCAATATGGTTGGTGTTGCCGAACCCCGCAATAAGGAATCCACGCCAATCTGAGAGTTTCGGGATAATATGTAGCAATGCTGGATTAATATGCGCTATAATATCCTGATATAATACCCAGACTGCAGTGATTAATCCGCTGAAAATAAGTAGCCAACCCAATACGACTATTCGGACTTTGCTACCCATAAGATAATCCTGTAGCAATACTGCGAATACGAATAAATAAAGTGTGAGAGAAATATAATCTCTTGCTAATGATTTACTGCCAGCATAGAGCAGTGAAAGTGCTGTCAGGAGAACAAAGAACACCAGAGCGGCATTAATCGCATTAAGTCGTATCCTTATGCCTTTCTCAAGAAATAGCCACTGAAAAAAGGTAAACAAACACAACATAATTACCAGTACTTTTATCCAGGCGACCTTAGGAATAATGAACGAGTCGTAGGCGGAAGGCATAATAAAAAGAGGGGTACACCCGATTAACAGGAAGATTGTTGCCTGCCTACCCCAGTGAGTAAATTTTCTTATCCCGCTCATTCCTGGTTTGGTGTTATTCGCCGTCCTATACCACAGCAGTGTCGCAAAAGCTCAAAAAGATTTATCATAATGTTAACAGGATAGAAAGGATAATTATAAAGAACCTGCCCATACTGTTCGTCTTTGAGAGAATTTGCAACAATGAAATGGCAGGGTCATTCAATTCGTGGGAATAGTGGTGAAGGTTCGCGTAGTTGAGTGCCGTCAGGAAGCCAGCCCCAGCGGCGATGTTCTGACCATGCCACTTCCGGGATGTTCTGCTCTATTCCGAGTTGCTGCCAGATTCGTTCCGCAGTCGCAGGCATAAATGGATAGAGAAGCGAGCCGAGACTACGTAATCCCTCAGCTACCGTATACAGGACGGTCTCCAGTTCGTTTCTGCGAGATGAGTCTTTAGCAAGTAGCCAAGGCTGTTTATCGTTAATGTATTTGTTGAGCAAATTAATCACATCCCAGGTCTGTGCCAGTATGACATTATACTCAAACTCAGGCATTCGGGTTTCGTAGCTCTGAAACAGGGCTCCAAATGATGCAATTATCTCCTGTTCTGAGGCACTCAGCCCATCACCTTTGCGAATAATCCTGCCCTGGTTGTATTTTCTAATCATTGCCATTGTCCGATTCAGGAGATTGCCGAGGTCGTTTGCCAGGTCTGCATTATAGCGTTGCTTAAATTTTTCTTCGCTGAACACTCCGTCCATTGCATAGCTTATCTCACGGAGTAGAAAATAGCGCAACGCATCTGTGCCATACGTATTAAAATACTCTCGGGGGTCAATAATGTTGCCTTTGGATTTGGACATCTTTTCTTCTTTTATTGTCACAAAGCCGTGTCCAAAGACCTGGCGAGGTGGTTCAAGCCCGGCTGCTTTAAGCATTGCCGGCCAGATAGCAGTATGGAACTTGAGAATATCTTTTCCGACAACGTGACAATCAGCCGGCCAGAATTCTTTGAATTGTTCTTCATCGTCAGCGTAGCCAATCCCGCTCACGTAATTAATCAGTGCATCAAACCAGACGTAAATGACATGCTGATTATCCCCGGGAACCGGAATACCCCATTTTACAGTTGTACGACTGATGCACAGGTCATTGAGTCCGGGTTTTATAAAAGAATTAATCATCTCGTTTGCACGAAACGATGGCTTGATAAAGTCAGCGTTGGATTTGATATGTTCCATCAGCCAGTTCTGATACTTAGAGAGCTTGAAGAAGTAGGCTTCTTCGCGGTGTCTGGTAATTGGACGTTTGCATTCAGGACATACATTGCCATCAGTAAGTTGCGACTCACTCCAGAACGTCTCGCAGGGTGTGCAATACCAGCCTTCATAAAAGCCTTTATAGATGTCGCCATTATCGCGCACCGCATTGAAAAACTTTATCACTGCCTTCACGTGCCGGGGTTCAGTGGTGCGGATGAAGTAGTCATAGGAAATTTCCGCCTGTTGCCAGATAGATTTAAACATCTCTGACATCTGGTCAACAAACTCCTGCGGTGAAACCCCACGTCGCTCTGCCTCTTTCTGGTTCTTTAGTCCGTGCTCATCAGTACCGGTCATAAAAAACACTTTATAGCCCTGCATTCGGCGAAATCGTGCAAGGACATCAATGCCGATTACTTCAAAGATATGCCCCAGATGTGGGATGTCGTTGACGTAATATAGAGGGGTAGTGATATAAAATTTCTCTGCCATTCTTTTTACTCCTGCATTGTCTCAATTTCTTCTGTATCATCGGGTGGTAACTCTTCTTCAGCCACTTCTTCTTTAATTTCTTTAAGTTCGCGCTGAATTTTTTCAATGTCCTCAGGAATAGTGACCGCAATAATATCCTCTCGCTGCACTATGTAGCGTTTCCCATTTTTATCCTGCAGGATATAGAGTTGCTTGAGCAGGTTGCGGTCGATTATTTCAGCCTGAACGTCTCTGGTGTGAGCAATGGCACCAATAGGAGGTGCGTCTTTGCCAATCTCCTGATAGAGCTGCTCCTCAAATGCCAGACAGCACATTAACCGCCCACACACGCCAGAGATTTTTGATGGTGCAATCAGCAAATCCTGTTCTCGTGCCATTTTCACTGATATAGGGACAAATTTGCGAATGAACGACGCACAGCACAATCGCCTGCCACATACTCCATACCCATCAATTTTCTTGGCTTCATCCCGAACCCCAATTTGCCACAACTCAATCCGGGACTTAAAATGAGCTGCGAGGTCTTTCACCAATGCGCGGAAATCTATACGTTTCGGCGCAGTGAAATGAAACGTCACTTTTCGGTTTGCAGTATCAATATGCACGTCGCTTATTTTCATAACCAGACCATATTCTTTCACCTTTTTCTTGCAGTAGAGAAGTGCATCTTTTTCCCGCTGATGATGTTCACGCCAGCGGTTAATCTCGTGAGGCAAGGCTATGCGAATAATCTTCGGGAAAAAACAGCGTTGAAAATATGGGTCACAGCGAGTCTCAATTGCAATCACTTCGCCGAGTTCTTCCCGTGAATCGTAAGGAACCACCACTATCTCACCTTTTTTGAGTTCAAGCCCACCAGTGTCGTAATAAAAAGGAAACGCCCTTATGTTCAATCTGACTGCCGCAAATTTTCTGACGAATCTAATTGATTTATCGTTGAGTAGATTTATGGTTATCATTTTTAGGTTTTTCCCGTAATTCAGAACAATATAGTTACAAATACAATTTATATTCGCTTTTATATGTGGCAGTGTCAATGAAAATGCCCGGACTTTGCAGAACGATATTGCACGTCATTCATTCCAAAATCAAAGTGTATACCATTTTACTTCCTGAGCCTTAGCCACTTATTATCATACACTTTTACAGTTCTTTGCAAAAACGGTACATTTGTTATAAAGAAAGGCACTAATGGCAAGTGGGGGTGAATTGTTAATCCTGAAATGAGAAATCTCGTATTTGTGAAAAACTGAGACTGCTCTAAGATAGAATAATTGTTATTTGCTCTTTGTTTTCTCAGGGGAAGAGGTTTGTGCTTTTTTCTCCTCCTGATTATTCTTTCCATACCGACGGTAGAATTTCTCCACACGTCCAGCAGTGTCAACAAATTTATGCTTACCAGTAAAAAATGGATGACAACTTGAGCAAATTTCCAGGCGTATTTCTTTTTTTGTAGAGCGTGTAATAAACGTGTTCCCACACGCACACACAACCCGACATTCTTGAAACTTAGGATGAATACCCTTTTTCACTTTTGATTTTCTCTCCTTTTTATTAATTTAACTCAATAAATACAGAAAAAACATT
>JAGHBZ010000080.1 GCA_021160705.1 Candidatus Sumerlaeota bacterium | reverse complement strand
CGAATAATTCCAAGTAAGTAATGCTCAGGACCGATATAATTATGCCCAAGCCGACCCGCCTCCTGCTTACTCAGGCGCATTACTTCACGCCAGCCCGGCGTTGGCGGTGTTTTATCTATCATTGATAAAATCCTCCTTAGATTTTTTTCAACGAGGTTCTACTAAATTTTAAATTGTTCATTATATTTTATATGATATTTTTGCTCTGAAAGTCAATTTTCTTTTGAGAAATTTTTTTGGTTTTATAAAAACAGCATTCTCAGTTTGGGGTTTTATGAAATTTATAGCGAGTTCGGAAAGTACATAAGTACCATATAAATGAGCCCTTTTGCCCACAGGCAGAAAATATATATTTGAAACAGAATTCAGATTTTTTGGTATTGAATTTTCACAGATTCTTTCTATATATAAAGACTTTCAGGATAGACGATATGTTTGGGATAGTATCTTTAAGTTAGTGGAGAAAAACACAGATGAGCATAAGAACAAAAACAATTGCTATAGGAGTTGACCTTGGCGGTACTAATCTGCGTGCTGTGGCGATTAATGCAGATGGTCAAATTATTGAACGAATTACTTATCCAACCCAGGCACAGGAAGGACCCAATGTGGTGATTAAGAATATAGTGGCGTCCGTAAGAACGCTTCTCGCAAAGATAGCCCTTGAGGACATAAAGATTATAGGCGTTGGAATTGGTGCACCGGGTCCGCTTAACTCAGAGACTGGTGTCGTTATTAAAGCACCTAATTTACCTGGTTGGGAGAACATCCATTTACGCGATATAGTGGCTAAGGAACTCCAACTCCCCGTGAGAATAGAGAACGATGCGAATGTTGCCGCATTTGCCGAATACTGGAAAGGTGCCGGGCAAAATAGCAAGGTTATGATTTGCCTTACTCTGGGCACTGGTGTGGGTGGAGGTATTATTATTGACGGGAACATTTTTCGTGGTTCTCATTTTATCGGGGCTGAACTCGGTCATATAACCATCAAGTATGATGGGCTTCGATGTAGTTGTGGGAACAAAGGGTGTCTGGAGGCATACGTCTCTGCCACGGGAATTGTCGCACGCACCATAATGGCGATTCGCTCAGGTGCAACAACCATCCTGACTGATATGGTTGATAATGACCTGAACACTCTTACCTCTGAATTGGTCTATCAAGCCGCAGTGAATAACGATTCCCTTGCTCAAAGCATTATGCACGAGACCGGGACTTTGCTTGGGATTGGGATTACCAGTCTGGCTAATATTTTCAACCCGGATTTTGTCATTATTGGTGGTGGCGTCAGTAAAGCAGGTGATATGATTCTCACCCCTGCCCGTCAGGAGGTTCAGAAACGTGCGATGCCCGGGATAGCCGAGCATCTAAAAATTCTTCCGGCAATGTTGGGCGAAGATGCTGGCGCCATCGGCGCTGCTGGCATCATCTTATACAATGAGACAGCAAAGATTTCCGATTAATTCCACTTCTGATTCTCTCTCTATTGCTCCAAGTAGAGTGTGCTCTGCTTATTGAGTAATTTTTGAAACTCAGGATACACTCCACTGAGTATCTCCTGGTCTCCTTAAATTGAAAAAAAACTCTATTGAGTATTTATAAGATAACCAGTAGATACCGAGAAATGTAGATGATTAAAGGTAATTAGCAGAGTAAAGATTTAGATTCTAACCTTTGTCCTATAATTCTCACGAATATAGAACCGCTGAACTTTAGTGATTCTGAGGTCTGACCCCTAAAGTTAGGAGTATTTGGCGGCAAAGCCTTTTTTGTCCCAGGAGGTATTTAATGCAGCTTCGTAGCTAATAAGTCCCTGCTTTAAAAGTGTCCCAAGCGAATGATTCATAGTAATCATCCCATCTTCCAGACCTGTCTGGATTGCGGAGGCAATTTGAGGTACTTTACCTTCGCGGATAAGGTTTTTAATTCCTGGTGTGCAGACCATAACTTCGTGGGCAGCGATTCTGCCACGTTTACCTTTCAAAGGTACGAGACGCTGTGAAATTATCCCCTCCAGGGAAACTGAGAGCTGGGCACGAATCTGCGCCTGTTGATGCGGAGGGAAGGAGTCAATGATTCGGTTAACCGTCTGCGAAGCCTCGCCAGTATGAAGGGTAGAGAAAGTGAGATGTCCTGTCTCTGCGAGAGTGATTGCCGCCTGCATTGTCTCAAGGTCGCGCATCTCTCCGATCATTATTACATCAGGGTCCTGACGCAAAGCATGACGCAACGCAGCTTGAAAAGATAATGTATCAATACGAATTTCTCGTTGACTGATTGTTGCCAGTTTATCCGTAAAGACGTATTCAATTGGGTCTTCAATCGTCAGGATATGGCATCGTCTATGCTCATTGATGAAATTAATCATAGCGGCGAGTGTAGTGGATTTGCCACATCCACTTGGTCCTGTCACAAGGACTAACCCCCTGTTGAGATTTACAAAATTATAGCATATTTTCGGGAGATTTATCTCCTCCATAGTAGGGATTCTGTCAGGGAAGATTCGGATGGCGGAGGCGAAATTACCACGCTGAACAAATAAATTTACACGCACCCGACAGAGCTCCGGGAATGAATATGAAAAATCCAGTTCATGTGTTGTCTCAAATCGCCTGATTTGTTCTGGAGTCATCAGCTTGTAAAAGAAGTCCTTCAAGTCCTCCTCGGTAGGCACATATCCGGAGATGTCATATAACTGTCCATCAATCCTCACACGTGGTGGTCGGTCTGCACGCAGATGCAAATCTGATGCTTTCTCTTCCACTGCTTTTTTCAAAAGTTTTTTTATGGGCATATTTTCTGGCTCTTTTTAAAGTTAAGATTATTGTGTCATTATATATTCTTATCGGAGAAAAACAACAATATCTTTATTTAAGAGCGCGTGAAAATAGTTTTTGAGTCAATCGGAAATGAGATTGAATTTAGATGGAAATCTTATGTATCCTATATAAATTTGGTAAACT
>JAGHBZ010000371.1 GCA_021160705.1 Candidatus Sumerlaeota bacterium | reverse complement strand
CTTATAAGAACAATCTCATAATTTGTTTTTAATGGAAAACAATTTTATGGAAAATTACTCAATTGAAGAGAAGATAAGTATCTTATCAAAGGTACCGGCGTTTGAAGGCCTGAACAGAAAGGAATTACGTGCAATTGCACGAATATGTACTCACGATTCTTTTGAGGCAGGAACCGTGATATTTCGGGATTGTGCACCGGGGATGGATATGTATATTATGCTTAAAGGCAAAGTAGCGATAAAACTTGAGTCAATTACACCAAACTATGAGATTGGACTTACCACGGTCAATCCTAGAGAGGTATTTGGTGAATTTTCATTAATAGACTGTGAACCGCGTTCAGCCACTGCCACTGTTATAGAACCCACTGAGGTTCTAACAGTTGATGGCAAAAAGATGCATGCTCTGTTTGAGAAACATCCACGTATGGGTTACTTGGTAATGCGTAACCTCGCAAGGACTATCTCCAGCAAGATTCGGCGTACGAATAGAAAATTACTAAATGTGATACGAGTTAAACTCTATGAGTAAGGATGTCGGCATTTACGTATATTGATAATCATTTGTACTGCGAAAAGGTTAACCTGAAGAAAATTGCACAAGCCATTGGGACACCTTTTTATGTGTATAGCTATACATCAATCATTGAGAACTTTAAACGGATAAAAAAGACTTTCTCTGCCATTTCTCCACTCATTGCCTTCTCAGTAAAATCCAATTCAAACAGGGCAATCCTACGCAGCTTAGCCAGGGAAGGTGCGGGGTTTGACGTGGTCTCTGGGGGTGAGCTCCAGCGTGTATTACAGGCTGGGGGGTCGCCTCAAAAGATTATTTTTGCCGGCGTAGGAAAGACACCTGATGAAGTTGAACTGGCAGTGAAAAAGAATATCCTGATGTTTAATGTAGAATCATTGCCAGAGGCATATTTGATTGAAGAAATCGGGCGGTTGTATGGCAGAAAACAAAATGTTGCCCTGCGCATTAATCCGGATGTTGACCCCGACACTCACCGATATATAACCACCGGAAAAAAAGAAAATAAATTCGGCATACCCTGGGAGGAGAGTGAAGAGGTTGCTCAAGAAGTCGCCTCTTTGGAACACCTTGCTTTAGTTGGTCTGCATTCACATATCGGCTCTCAAATTACCAGTCCCGAGGCTCATATACTTGCAATGGAACGACTTCGTATACTGGCAAAAAAATTAAAGTCCTCTGGTATTGAGCTCAAATACATTAACATCGGTGGGGGGTTTAGCATCCAATATGTAGAAAAAGAAAAACCATATAAACTCGAGAAACTGGCAGCACGCATAATTCCCCTGGTGAAAGAACTGGGGTGCAGACTCATAATGGAGCCAGGCAGATATATTGTGGGTCCCGCTGGTGCCCTGGTCACAAGAGTCCTTTTTATAAAAAATGCAGTAGAGAAGAATTTTGTCATTGTTGACTCCGCGATGACTGATTTGCTTCGTCCTGCATTATATGGTGCATATCACAGGATTGTACCGGTGGTACGCCGAAACTCCAGTCGTCGGCTTATTGAGAACGCTGATGTGGTTGGTCCCGTGTGTGAGTCTGCTGATTTTCTCGGTCAAAATCGCCGATTTCGTGGCATAAATCCCGGCGACTTACTATGCGTTCTTGACACCGGGGCGTATGGATTCGTGATGACTTCTCAATATAACTCTCGTCCTCGTAGCCCGGAGGTACTTGTGAGAGGTACTCGGTGGTTTATTATCCGTGAACGTGAACGTATAAAAGACATTACCCGGCTGGAACAGGTCCCAGATTTTCTTATCTAATCTGGTCTCAACGTCAAAATGAATTGATAAAATATGAAAGTTTAAAAATCTGGAGGAAATGATTTACTTTAACTTCTATCAACATAATGAATAAATTCAAAAAGAGGTAGCATTATGATGATACCGCTAAGAAAGTTTTTTAATCGCAAAGAAGAAGACCGCCACAATGTCCGTATTAAACTTAATCAGCGAGTAGGTTTTGCCATCGGCGACATATTCAAGACAGACAAAGCTATCTTGAAAGATTTATCTTTATCGGGAGCGAGGTTTGAGCTCCCGAATGGAAATCCTATCCCCGGGATTACCCATTTTCATAATCTGCCGTTTAAAATGCAAATCCCAGGTACCCGGGATATAATCTCCGCCACCATAGATATTGTGCGAATTTACACACGCGATGAAAACGACAATTCGGTCTATGGATTCGCAGTGGAATTTGAAGAGATGTCTAAAGAAGACAGAGAAAAATTGGAAACATTCATCAGGTCAAAAATCCCTCAAACTGAATAGCGTATTTGTATGACCCTGCCTCAGGATGGAAAAATTTCTTTATTTGTATTCTGACCGTTGTGAGCGGTGAAGGATAAGCTCAGCAGCGATGCTGATAGCAATCTCCTCCGGTGTTACTGCTCCAATTTCTAACCCTATCGGGCAATGGACACGTTGAATATCTTTCTGCCGAAACCCTTTTGCCCTGAGGTTTTTCTTAATTTGTTGCCATTTGGCTCGGCTACCTAACATTCCTATGTATGTAGCATCAGTCTTGAGTGCCTGCTCCAGGCACGTCTGGTCTGACTGATGACGGCGTGTACAGATGACTATATAGGTGTTCCCCGTGACAGTAATTTGCGAGAAGGCTTTGCCAAACGCAGAGTGGAGTACAGTCTCCGCTTCAGGAAACCTCTCCCTGGTAGCAAACTCCGCCCGGTCATCTATTATTGCGATTTTAAATCCGAGCAGTCGGCAGATTTCATAAAGTGCAAAACCTATATGCCCGCCACCACAAATGAGCAATGACTCTGCTGGTTGTTGTGGTTCTATCACGATGGTCAGTCTCCCTCCACAAATCATCTCATCAGATTTAGGTTTGCTTTCAACGAACCGAAATTCTTTGACCTGGATTTTTTTCTCCCTGATGGAGTGCTGTGCAAGTTGAACGACCTCTTTTTCCATTCTGCCACCACCAATCGTGCCATAGCTCTTACCATCAGCGGTGATGAGCATCTTTGTGCCTTCACGGCGTGGCACTGAACCCTTAGTCGCAATGATGGTAGCAAACGCTATAGATGTACCCTGCTCCAATAGCTCAACGGCTTTTCTGAGTATCTCAACGTTTTGATTTGCCATAACACCAATCTCGGCTCGCCCTATTCGTTCGGACGTCTTACATAGTGAGTGCCATAATTGCCTTTGCTGTGTGGAGTCGGTTCTCCGCTTCCTGATACACCACTGACTGTGCCCCGTCAATCACCTCGTCAGTCACTTCATTGCCGCGGTCTGCGGGCAGACAATGCATATAAATGGCGTGCTCTCTGGCGAGTTTCATCATCCCCTCATCGCATCGCCACTCTTTGTATTTTTCTGCCAGTGCAAGTGCCTCCTGGGGTTTATCAAAGAGCTCCAGCACGCCCCAGGACTTTGGATATACAATATCTGCCCCTGCAAATGCGTCTTTCATATTATCAGTGAATTCAATGTTAACGTTGTTTTCTCTGGCGTTTTGTTTGGCAATCTCAATCACTTCTGGCATAAGTTTAAATTCCTTTGGGTGCGCCACCACAAGGTCAAGCCCAAATCGTGGCATCAGCAATAACAACCCCTGTGGCACGCTAAGGGGTTTGGCATAACTCGGCGTGTACGCCCAGGAGACCACCATCCTTAAACCCCGGAGATTCGTGCCAAATCTCTCCCGGATTGTCATCAGGTCTGCAATGGTCTGTGTGGGATGGTCAATGTCGCACTGCAGATTAATTACCGGCACCTCTGCCCAGCGTGCTATCTCGCGCATATAGGCATTGCCCTCACCCGGCACAAGGTCGTGTCGAATTGCAATAGCGTGCCCATAACTGGAAAGAATGATACCTGTATCTTTTGCATTCTCGCCGTGTGCAATTTGTGAGGTCTGAACGTCTATATAATGAGCATGACCACCTAATTGCGTGATACCTGCCTCAAAGGCATTTCGGGTACGTGTTGATTTGTCAAAAAAGAGCAGAAAAATGGTCTTATCCTGACAATACCGATGTGGTATGCCTTTCTTTTTTTTATCTTTCAACTCACTGGCAAACCTCAGCAACTCCTCCAGCTCTTCTTTCGACCAATCCTGTGTACTAATATAATCCTTCCCCTTCAAACCCTCAGTAACCATTATTCAACCTCCTTGACGCTGATACTCAATCTGAACATCTCTCTGGGAAAACAATACATTTATTTGCTGACAAATTCTCGAAGTCTCTGGGATTCAATATCTCCTACTTCTGTATCCACATCACGATTAAAATAGTATTAAAAAGTTCAAGCGTGGTCTTTGTTTACACCGAGCCAGTGCCTTGCCTTCTGATGCCCTTGCCAGATAAATCTGAGAAAAGGCTTTTTGTTTCTTTTTCATTGCCATAGTCAAACCTTTATTTCTACTTCTCTTTTTTCCTGCGCTCTAATAAAGGGAGAGATTTTAACTTCGCCTTTAATTCTTTTTCCGAAGGTAATGCTAATTTATACTTGGAAGCAAAGACCTTATTACTCAATCCACCCAGAACATATTTGGCAAAAATGTCATCCTTCTTGGCACAGAGTATAAGACCAATAGGGTCATTTTCACCTTCTGCTTTCTCGTTCTCTTTCATATAGTTCAGATAAAAGTTCATTTGTCCAACATCTGCATGGTTAAGTTCATCCGTTTTTAAATCTATCAAAACAAGACATTTGAGCAGGCGGTTATAAAAAACAAGGTCAATATAATAATGACGATTAGCGATTGTGATTCTCTTTTGTCTTGCAACAAATGCAAAACCTTTACCAAGTTCTAATAAAAATACTGGAGTTTATCAATAAGTGCCTGTTCTAACTGCGTTTCGGTGTAAGAGGTTTCTTCTTTAAGATTTAGGAATTCAAGAATGTAAGGGTCCTTAATAGCGTCTTCTGGTTTCTCAACAATTTGTCCCTTCTTTGCCATCTTCATTACTGCTTTGGTATCTTTGCTTAATGCCAGTCGCTCAAAAAGCATTGAGCCTATCTGTCTCTTCAATTCTCGGACAGACCAGTTATTCCGAATTGACTCTTGTTCATAAAAAGAGCGAGCAAGTGGGTCTTCTATCTTCAACAATTCACAATAGTGTGACCACGATAGCATTGGTTCAAATTTGGCAGACAGTGTCTGCGATTTCTTAGATTTACCAGAGACTCCCTGGTATTTTCGTCCTTCCTCAGATTTCGCAGACAGTGTCTGCGATTTTTCTGAATAAGTTAAATAGAACTTGCGCATTTGTTCAAGGTTTCTCTCAGAAAAACCTCTACCAAATTTAGCAGACAGGTCTGCCGAAAGTTTTTTTATCAATTCCTCCCCATATTTTGCTCGTGCCTTTCCCTTTTGTTCAAACTCAACTATTTCTCTGCCAATTTCCCAATAAGCCAAAACCTGTACCTTATTTATCTCCCTGACAACTTTGGTTCTCGCCTGGTTAAGTATCTCAGCGACTCTATTAAGCAAGTAATTATAAGGCTTTGCAGTTAAATTTTTGCGTACCTTCTTCATTTTACTCCTTAACAAAATTCAATTTGTTCATACCGCCTGTGGGTGACTTCTTTCATTGCAGTTTTTGCTAAAATCCCGCAACAACAACCGACCTTATTAACGAATCCTGCAATAAGCAATTACCTTATTAACGGATAGCACAAAATCTGATAACAAGAACACCTGTTATTAACGGATTTCAACTTTGCCCCTCGCATCGTTGCATCTGCAATATTCCCCAAAATATCCCCAACTCGCACACTTCCTGTGTAAATACGAATACTCCTCACATATAGAAAATGGTGGAGCTATTGAGATTAATTCTCCTTTACCCTCGTATCCCTTGGATTCGGTGCCCTCCTTGGTTTGGTATCCCACACCAATCTTGCAGAATCCTTTTTTCTAAGTCTTTCATTAGCCATCTGGAACTCCTTAGAAAAAAGCGAATATTTATGCGTGTTTAATTATGAGTCATAATATTATTCCTCTGTACTGTTCAGGTCAAGGTAGAAAACTTTAATGCTCTGAGAAGTTATCCTCCAGAGTGTGTCATAAGTGTTCTATATTACGAAAAGGGGTTTATGTATTATCTCTGAGGTGCGTAACGTGGGATTTTTTATCTATCCTGACAGAAAAGAGCGTTCTGAACTCTCTCTCAACCCGAATTTGGCGCCATATCAGGCTGAGTCCATATATACCTGCCTTAATCGCTCCAGAACTGTAATTTTGAATGATGAAAAAAACAAAACGCAAACTCTTTTATTCAAAGCCCCGGGGATAACCTCTCACACTCCAGTGGCTCGATTATTTAGGGAAAGTGAACTACCAGTTGTGGATTACTCGAGATGAGGAGATAATGCCGGGAATAGTTTTAAGACTGGCTACCAGCCGATTAAATTGTTCCTGTGTATCTACAAGTAGCAGGAAGTAGAAGACCGCTCTTTTTTTACCGGGGTATGTCTTTGTTGAAGAGGCAAGTATGTTAATGTTAGATGCAGAAATAACTCCAGTAATATCTTTAAGCAGTCCCACTCTGTCGCGAGCGACCACTTTGAGCGAGACTCGTTGTTGTGAACGACTTCCGTCAGCCCAGCGCGCTGGAATAAGACGAGAACTATCTGGTTTCACTTCAGTGAGGATTCGTTTAAGACTGCGGCAATCTTTTCTATGAATCGCTATCCCCCTGTTTAGAGTGATAAATCCGACAATCTCTTCACCCTGAATAGGCAGACAGCACCGTGCTAATCGCACACTTATATTTGCATCATCTCCAACGTTTTCCAGTATGATGTCGGGCAGACGTTTCCGTCGGGGTCTTTGACGGACACGGGAAAGTGAGTCTTTTGTTGGTTTTGGTATCAGCAAATTCACTACTGCCTGAGCAGAGATTGTTCCGAACCCAATCTCCGCAAATAATTGCTCCATACTTTTAACACTGAGTTTTTTTAAATGTTTTGTAAGTGCCTGTGTCGCCTGCTCAAGCGAAAGAGTGAGATTATTATGCTTCAATGTTTTTAACAGTATTTCTTTGCCCCTCTCCACCTGCGTATGATACATCTGCGAGCGTAAATAATGACGAATCTTCGCCCTGGCTGTTGGTGTCCGAACAATATCAAGCCAATCCGGACTCGGATGCCCATCTTTGCCTGTAATTATGCGGACTATATCTCCGTTCTTCAACTCCGTCCGTAAGGAGACCATCCGATTGTTCACCACTGCTCCTTTACACTGGTTTCCCACATCCGTATGAATCTTATAAGCAAAATCAAGAGGAGTCGCCCCCTTTGTTAATGCAATCACATCACCTTTCGGCGTAAAACAAAATATGGTATCTGCAAACACTTCCTCCTTCAGGGCAACCATAAAATCCCCGGGGTCCTGAACCTCACGAATCCATTCAGTTAGCTGACGCAACCATCGCAAACTCTCCTCCGTATCGGTTTTCGCTTTCACACCTTCTTTATATTTCCAGTGTGCAGCCACACCAAACTCTGCTATCTTATGCATTTCTCTGGTTCTAATCTGAATCTCAATTGGCTGTCCGTCCAGCCCAACTACTGTGGTATGAAGAGAACGATACAGATTATCCTTTGGCATTGAGATATAGTCGTCAAACGTCCCCGGAATCGGATGCCATAACGAATGAATTCGCCCCAATACTGCCCAGCAATCTTCTTCGGTCTCAGTAATCACTCGCAACGCAATCAAATCGTATATCCCATCCAGGTTCACCTCTTTGCGTTTCATTTTTCGGTAGATACTGTAGATGTGTTTTGCTCTTCCTGTAATTTCAGCACGAAGCCCGGATTCCTCAAGATATGCACGAAGAAACTCGCACGCCCGCTGAACAAACGCCTCGCGTTCTGCCTGTTTCAGAGCAAGAAGACGTTGTATCTCCCGATATACCTCCGGATATAGATACATCATTGCCAGGTCTTCCAGCTCAGATTTTATTCTGCTTATTCCTAACCTGTTCGCCAGAGGCGCATATACCTCAAGTGTGTCCCGGGCAATACTGAGCTGTTTCTCCTCTGGTAAATACATTAATGTCCGCATATTATGCAGGCGGTCACTGAGCTTGATAATTATCACCCGTATGTCCTTTGCCATTGCCAGCAACATCTTGCGTAAATTCTCTACATATCGTTCCCTGGCTGAACTCAATGAGAGCTCTGAAATCTTGGTGATACCCTCTACCAATAAGGGAATAGGTTCCGGGAACGCCTCCTTCAATTGCTCCAGGCTTTTCCCTGTGTCTTCTATTACATCGTGGAGCAATCCCGCTGCTATGCTCACATAATCCATCTCAAGCTCTGCAAGAATCTTTGCCACTTCAACGCAATGCGATATGTATGGCTCGCCTGACAACCGCAACTGCCCCTCATGTGCCTCTGAGGCATACTCATACGCCTTCTGTATCAACTCCTGCCCCTGCCGGGAATAACGACCCTTTAGCTTGTTTACCTCTTTTTGATAATCTCTTTTATCTCTTGAGTCCATTGCAGTAATTTTCTTCATTTTCTAAAAAGTATAACCCCTCTCCCCTGCGAAGGTAAAGTGAAATATGCCCGGTTCATAACCAGCAGTCCATAGAACATCAAATTTGAGAAACGTCTTATCTTCGGCAATACAGCACAGGATGGCTGAATAATTTCCTTTTTAACCACGAATTCGCGGTAAACTCTTGAACAAATGATTTTTAATCACCAATTCTATATTTGGATAGTGGCGGTTGGGGGAGTCGGTTAGCTCGGTTAGTCGGTTTAGTCGGTTGTGTTAGTTAATCCATTGTGTCAGCTAACCCGTTAAGTCCGTTGAGTCCGTTTGCTCGGTTTATGTCGGTTAGTCGGTTTATCGGTTCGTCAGTTTAGGTCGGTTAGTCGGTTTATCAAGGCTCATCATCCTTATCGCCTACCACTAATCTCAAAATCTCTAAAATATGAAAGTGAGAGCTGAGCTTCACAGGTTAACTCCTATCTCCTGCCTTCCTGGCTTCCTAATAGAAAAAAGAACATTAATAAGGAATTCAGGAGACCAGGATAGCTCTAAGATAGTGAGATTTTTCGCTTCAATCAGAAAGAAAAATCAATCCTTATGATATGCTTGCAACAAAGTAATTTTTCTTCTCTGTGTACTCGGTGAACTCTGTGGCTAAGAATAATAAAAAGAAAAAGAGCAGACCGTAGAGGGTTCAGAATTTACTGAGATGAGCAGTATGATTATTCCGTGCGTTTCCGTGTTCATCCGTGGCTAAATTTTGTTAACTTTAGTGGAGCGTGAATAGGAACCACGAATGGGCACGAATTTTCGCAAAAGGGAAAAAATCATAAAACTTGCCACTGAGGACTCAGAGGT
>JAGHBZ010000477.1 GCA_021160705.1 Candidatus Sumerlaeota bacterium | reverse complement strand
TTACAAGAGCGATTTTACATTTAACAATAAACAGTTTACCTACCTGGCATAATAATCATTTGTATTTCCTGATAAAAAATGGAGAGAAAATTGAGGAAACATATACTCCTGAGTCTGGCAATACTGGTAGCCTTGATTTGATTCTTATTGCTTATTCTGAAGAATTGTATAAAAGCGAAATACCAGCAGACCCACATCCGTGTCCATATAAAGTAAAAAAATATTTATTCCCTGTAAGAGGCGTAAAAGGGATTACAGTTAATCAAATCGGGGATTATTGGATAGATATAACAGATTTATTGAATTATCTTATAGGTCAAAGAGATTCCAAATATAAGTTCGGACTTATGCCTGCTTTCTTGCTTGATGATTTTGTCTCCACACAAACCGACAAACGGCATTTGCTGGCATTAAGAAACCAGACGATTACTATCAATACGTGCAAAAGCTGGTTTGATATTGAATGCAATTATTATTTTGAGGTGGATTATGAATGGCAATACATAGAAGCCGACCTGAATGCATTCACGATGAACGCCTGCTATTTCACTTTTGAATTAGATGAGGCCATATATCAACGCAATCTAATGTACAATGCTCCTCCGAGCAACATAGACTGAGAGAATGCCTGTAGAGAAAGACATAGAGATTTTTTGGGTGGTGGAAAACCAGGCGGTGTATGATTTCCCGTTGTTGACGATTCCCCTGCACTGGTACGTCCGGGGGACGGAGAGGATAAGAACGATAAGAATATATTACAATCGTGGAAAAACAGAAGGTGACACATTGAGGGGATTGGGGCTTGTGGTCAGCGCGGTTGGCGATTCCCCGGAACAGGGAAAAGAGATAATTGAACGGGGGTTTTTCTCTTTGAAATTCCCCGACAGCAGCGAATGGACAGATATGAAAGAGGATACTGTCTTTCTCATCGGCGACCTGAGTCCGAACGAATACAAGGACATACAGCTCCGATTCAGCATACCAGATGAAACAGTAGACCCCACCATAGAAACAGACGGCTACGCAGTGTTCAGACTTGACCTGATAGGCTGGAAGGAGAATTTTTCATTGGGAAGCGCTATCCTGGGGAATACAGTACACAGCACAAAGACATACAGCCAGCCGTGCATAAACAAGGAAAATCAAGATATTGATAACAAGTTATTGGCTATCATAAGACCGTTTGTGATAAAATCATCATTAGCCTCAGAGTTAGAGCAAGTAGGATTCGTTTTTGAAGGAAGGAGCTAGGAGAAGATGGCAATCGTGGAAGGGAAACTGGTGCAGTTGCTGGATTACCAGCCGACCGGCAACGTGTACAATGACGGATTCATTGTGCCCGGGGCTGGCGGGCGGTTTGGGGATTATGTAGCACGGCTGGATTACGTGCCAGACCCCGGCTATGGCGTGACCATCGCTGGCACTCCGGCAGGCGGCGGGTCAGGGTTCGTTGAGGTGGAGTATATGCCAACGCAATCAGGCGACTATTACGTGGATTACTGTCGAGGCGATGTCTATTTTCACTCCAGTGATGAAGGCTCCGAGGTCACAGCATCATACAAGCCGAGAGGCTCATTGATTCAAGCGACGCATTTGCAGACCATTCAGCAAGTGGTGTGCGTTCCCTTTTTCCTGTTGGGTCGGATGGACACTGCAACCCAGAACGGCGATTATTTCCTCAAAATTCCACTGGACGGCGGTGACGAGCCCACAATATACGTGCAGGGAATAAGTGTCATTGCTCAGGTATGGTCTGGTGATAATGTAATTGGCAATACCACGATTAGGGTTGCAAATGCAGTTTATGACCCGGCACAAACGGATAAAATTGATGTTACTCTTACAAATACGCAATCTGAAGAAACCGATAGAGTCAATTCGGCAATTGGACTTTTTTCGGTCAATATAGACACGCAGGCTCTTTATATTCATATTCACGAAGCCGGAGGACACGAAAACATATTTGGCTGGATTTGGTTTAGACGAAACCAATCTTAATCCTTTGAGGAGGAAAATATGAACACAAGGGGAGGAAAGAGAAAAATGTTTAGACTGTTAATGACATTAACCCTGATTATGCAAATCTGGGTTTGGGGGCAAGGTGCACCGCCCTCATTATCGGTGAAGGAGCTGTCATTGGACAGCAACGGTGATGGACATTATGAGGATTTCACGGAAACGAATGCGAGGGATTCAAAAATTTGGCACTATGAAGGCGATGCTGTAACTTATCAGGAGAGCGTACCTCTGAACTTGACAGGTGTAACCATTCAAGGCACTCATTTTCTCAATCGTTCAGCAACAGTCGTTACAGTGGGTAAAGAAGGTTGTGATTTTACCTCAATTCAGTCTGCGATAGACTCAATTACGGATAGTAGTCCGACGAAGCCGTATGTGGTGATGGTATATCCTGGGTGTATGAGATAACCACGGTCACGCTGGTGGGCAATCTCAGTTATGTGGCTATTGTCGGCGTGGACAGGGAAAGCTGCATTTTAAAAGGCGATATGGGTGGAGCGACCACAAGCGAGCACACGTTAATGTGGATTCAGTCCACCAGCGACCATATCACCATAGCCAACCTGACTTTCCATAATACACACAACTGGAACTCAACATATCAGCACGGAAGAAGCTTGCTGATTCAATCTTCAGACACTTACGTGCACAATTGCAAGTTCATTTCCAACGCAAAGGACGCCCTGGGGATAGCGGGAAACTCAGTGGACAACGTGACAATAGACACGTGCTACGCTGAGGCGTACTATTTCGCTATGGATATGATAAACGACCCGTCCGCAAGTGGGTGGAGCAACATCTTGATAAAAGATAGCGTGTTCAAGATAACCGTTGATGACCCAGATGATACTCACAGCATTATCTATTTGCCCGACACCTTTTCTCGGATTTCTTTTCAAAACTGTTTGTTTGAATCTGAAATTTCAAATAGAACCGTAATTGGTGGACACTTAGAAGGTTCAGCCTCAAGCACACTCTACTTATACA
>JAGHBZ010000158.1 GCA_021160705.1 Candidatus Sumerlaeota bacterium | reverse complement strand
GACACTAACACCAACCCCGACTCCGACACCAATCCCCTCACCTACACCCACACCAACTATAACACCTACACCAACGCCCACGCCAGTAGCTCATTACGACTTTGAAACAACCCAACAGGGATGGGTCTTTCACGGTCAGGTTCCCGGTTTTGATGTACCTGATTCCTCATACGAGTCTGGAGCTCTTGGACTGAGTCCCAACGGGTCGACCAATTGTTTCTCTTATTGGGAGAGTCCTGAGATTCAGATTGAGGATGGAAAATGGTATCGCTCACTCTGGATGCTTGGTAGCAGCGTTTCAGACCCTGATTTAGTACCCCAGTTTCGCCTGAGAGTGAATCAGAAGGTCTCCTGGACGAGCTGGATGAAAGTAGTGAACAGCTATAACCAGATGGCTCCGAGTAATACCCAATACAAACAGTACGAGTTGCACTTTGACCCAATTGTTCAGGGAAATGGCGATGAGATGGTGGTCCTCTCATTTGATATACTCAGCTTTGACCCTGGAGATGACACTACCTCCTGGTTGTATCTTGATGAGGTTACAGTGGAGGAATTAACATCAATTCCATAAATTGATTTGGAAAAAACAGGCTCAGACGGAATGTCCATAAAGTAAAGTAAGGAATGTTAGGGAATACCTGAAGTTAATAAGGATAATGAGAGGTTATCTCAAGCTGAGCCTGTTTTTCTTTTTACTTTTTTGGATTTATAAGTAAACTGTAATATCCCCTCCAGTAACGCAAACAGATACCAGACCTAATTCTTGTAATCATTACCCTAAATTTCAGAGAATTACCTCCTGATTATTATCTCTTTTTCTAAAATCTGGAAATAACATAATCTGATAGAGCACGTGGCAGAGAAAAAGAGTTGCGTTTATTGAAAATCTAAATTAGCTTTCTGTGTTGAACTTTACTTTCTATTGAAAGGCTGTGGTGTTCTGGTTTATTAGAGATAGAAGTATTTGTCTTACGGTGTCAGGTGTGATTTTATCAGCAATGCTCCTGGTCTCCTCCTGTTCAATGTCAGGTTCAGGCACAGGCAACACCATAAAATTTCTCTGGTTCGGCAGTGAAGAAGAGACAAAGGTCATCAAGAAAATCGTCAATGATTTTGAAAAGCAGAACCCCAACATCAAAGTGGTTATCCAGATGGTTGAGTGGTTGCGATTCAACGAGAAGCTCCTGACAATGCTACTGGGCAGGAGAGCACCGGATATATCAAGGATGTCAGTGCAATGGTGCAGAAGATATGCAGAGCTTGGGGCATTTGCTGACATTTCGGATATGATACCGCCAGAGGAGTTAGCAGATTTTGTTGAGTCACGTCTTGCCTCCTGCAGATATAAGGGTTGCCTTTTCGGTTTGCCTCATAGCTCCATAGGGCTGATGATGTTTTATAATGCTGACGTAGTGGAAAAGGCTGGGATTACACTTCCAGCCACTCCTGAAGACGCCTGGTCGTGGGATGAATTTGAAGAAAACTCCAGAAAGGCTATGGAAAAATGTGGCATACAATATGGCTGGAGTACCTATAGAGGCTGGTTTCCGTTGCTAATCTTCTTTTACCAAAACGGTGGCAGGATATTTGATGACACGTTGACTCATTCAACGTTTGCCCGCGAGGAAAACATTGAGGCACTTAAGTGGTTTATTGACCAGCACAGAAAAGGAGTAGCCCCGAGCTCCGCCTGGACAGGTGGCGACCCTGGTGCTGACCTGTTTATGCGGGGATTTTGTGCATTCCACATCTCGGGCAACTGGAGTCTGGTAACTTTTTCAAAGAGGATTACTGGCTTTCAGTGGGATGTGACGTATCTTCCTCGCCAGAAACGACGAGCAACCAATGTAGGCGGAGAAAACCTCGTGATATTTAATACTCGGAAGAAAGCAATGGCAGTGAAGCTTTTACGCTTTCTTACCAGCAAGGAACAGATTGCACGGTTTTCAAGAAAAGCATTGTTTATTCCGACCAGAAAATCCCTGTTGACCCCGGAGTTTCGCTATGAGAAGCACAACGAGCTTATGCAGAAATTTATAATCCAATCAAAAGACTTTGAGTCAGCGTGGGCAGAGGAACAAAGTTTGCCTGCGTTCTCTGAGCTGGAAAAAGGCCTGCTCAAAAATGTGGAGTTAGCTATTCTTGGTCAAAGCTCCCCTGAACAGGCTTTGCAAAACGTTGATAAGGCTTTTGAAAATTTGAAAAAATAAAAAATTAAGACTGATGATTTGACGGACTATTAATATTTTCTTGATAAGCCTCTTATGATAAAATGATAACACGCCAGCTTCGTGAACATATTAACGCATACCTGTTTCTGTCGCCCGCACTTATCATAATTGCGATATTTTCTTTTATCCCGATTGTTTCATCGTTTGCGCTGAGCTTCTGCAAATGGCGAATACTTGGCAAACCTGAATTTTGTGGCATTAAAAATTACATAAGCGTGTTTACTGACCCTGTATTCTGGATTGCCCTGAAAAACACGCTCTATTACAGTTTTGTCACTGTGCCAGCAGGGCTGGTGCTGGCACTGGCAAGTGCGGTTCTGCTCAATCAGAAACTAAAAGGGCGGGTTTTCTTTCGTGGGGTCATATTTTTTCCGGTCACTATCTCTATGGTAGTTATAGCATTAATCTGGGGCTGGATGTTCAGTGAGCATTACGGGATTGTAAACACCGTGCTTGAGGAAATTGGCATACTACCACGCAACTGGATGGCTAACCCTAAAACCTCATTTCCGATTATAATGATACTGAGCATCTGGAAAGGGTTTGGCTATGGTATGGTGATATATCTTGCAGCACTACAGAGCATCCCGAAACAGTATTACGAAGCAGCAGCTATTGATGGCGCTAACCCGATTCAAAAATTTCTACACATCACGTTGCCATTACTGAATCCTACCACGCTATTTGTACTTGTGATTGCGTTCATAGGCTCGTTTCAGGTATTTGACCAGGTCTATATAATGACAGGTGGAGGGCCGGGCTATTCCACTACGGTGCTTGTAAGTTATATATACGACGAGGCGTATGGCGGTAGATTCAGGATGGGAAGGGCATCTTCTATCGCCTACATCCTGTTCTGCTTGCTTCTGCTATTTACGTTGTTGCAACTCAAAGTGTTCAAAGAGAAAGGTTTTGAACGATAACCTCTGCCGGCTTGCAGGCTAAACCGCTGAATAATGCGAATAAGAATTTCGTGAGAATACCACATCAATGAAATACAAAACAAATATTTACCGAAGTGTGAGTTATCTAATATTGTGTATTGTAACGGTGATTATGCTATTCCCATTTGTGTATATGTTTGTGACCGCCTGCAAAGACGATGCCCAGCTCATTCAGAAGTCTTTTTTCCCAAGTCCCTGGCACCTGGAAAACTTCTACAAAGCATGGACAAAAGAACCATTCACCACGTTTCTTTTCAACAGCACCGGAGTCGCCGTTATAACTATGATTCTGGCAGTACTGCTCTCAGCAATGGGCGGATTTGCGCTATCCAAGTATAGATTCAGAGGAAGAAATCTCCTGTTTACTTCAATCATTGCCACTATGATGGTGCCCGGACAGGTGACTATGATACCAAACTTCCTCATCTCGGCGCGCTTGGGTATACTTGATAGTTACATAGGACTAATTGTACCCGTTCTACCATTAGCATTTGGGATTTTTATGATGCGGCAATTTATTCAGGCAGTGCCGGATAGCCTTATAGAATCTGCACGCGTGGATGGTGCCACGGAGTTCGGGATG
>JAGHBZ010000082.1 GCA_021160705.1 Candidatus Sumerlaeota bacterium | reverse complement strand
GGTCAGCTGCAATCTCCACCTGCGAGCCACCGAGAGTGTCAGTGCCCTGAACAATAAGTTTATCACCGCGCTTATATATGCGGCTAACTCGTCCACGAATGTAGACCCCGCCTTCTTCTTCCACAGCACGGCGTACAAATTCCTCGTAGTCTTTACCACCTGCTCGTATGTCCATATAGAAATTATAAGCAGTACCATCGTGTACTTTATGCTTGAACAGAATAATGTGTTTTGCTGAATACATACAGCAGATTTTAGAACAATACGGGAGTCCTTTCTGTGGGTCACGGGAGCCTACACATTGAATAAATACAACGGTTTTCACAGGTTTGCCATCCGAGGGACGAAGTAGCTGACCTTCGGTCGGTCCACTGGCACTTAACAGGCGTTCAAAGTGTAGCCCGGAGATTACATCTTTATATTTCCCATAGCCATATTCCCCATAGCCCTGATATTTCCCATTCCAGCTCAGTTTGCTGGTATAATCGTAGAGGTCATAGCCAGTAGCAACAATTATGGCACCCACCTTTTCCTCCACAATCTGGTCGGTCTGGTCATAATCAATTGCGTCAGTGGGACATACCTTTTCACAGACACGACATTTTCCTTTTGTGAAGTATAGACAATGCTCCCGGTCAATGACAGGTTTTGCGGGTACAGCCTGGGGGAACGGAATATAAATTGCCGTCCGGGTGCCCAGACCCATATCAAACTCAGAGGGTATTTTTTTGACAGGACACTTATTCCAGCACGCCCCACAACCGGTACATTTATCTATGTCAACGCTACGAGCTTTCAGGCGAATCTTGACCTCAAAACTCCCCACGAACCCATTGACCTCCTCAATCTCTGCATAAGTATAGAGTTTAACGTTTTTTCTTCGTGCTACATCAACCATCTTGGGCGTCAGGATACACTGAGAACAATCCAGAGTTGGGAATGTCTCGGAGAGTTGAGCCATCTTCCCGCCAATAGAAGGCTCACGCTCAACCAGCACCACCTCATAGCCACCATCAGCAATGTCCAATGCAGCCTGAATACCTGCCACCCCACCGCCGATTATTAATGCCCTTTTGGTGATTGGGAGATAAGTTGGCTCAAGCGGATAATTTCGGGCAATCTTACCAATAGTAATTCTAATCAGGTCAATTGCTTTCTGAGTGGCTTTTTCTTTATCCTGGTGTACCCAGGAGCATTGTTCCCGGATATTGGTCATCTCTACCATATACGGATTAAGCCCGGCTTCCGCTCCAGCCTGGCGAAATGTAGGCTCGTGCATAGTAGGACTACACGCCGATACAATTACTGCAGTCAGATTATGTTCTTTTATTGCCTGTTTGATTAAGTCCTGTCCCGGGGATGAGCACATATACTTATAGTCTGTGGCATAGACCACATACGGCAAATCTTTGATTTTCTCAACGACTTTTTTTACATCAACAGTGGAAGCGATGTTCTCGCCACACCAGCATACAAATACACCAATTCGCAACATTATCTTGCACTCCAATTTGATTAAATTTGAATTGATTGTAGTAATAATATACTCCTGAAGGCAACAGGATTTTCTGAATTGTTCTGTCGGGAAACGTCACTTTGATAAAGTAACCGAAGTAACCGAACAAGATTAACTTGAATGAAAATATAAATCTCTCTTCGCCTGAAGGTATGTGAAGCAAGAGGTGGGATTTTGAAGAGTGAGAGAAAAATAGGAAAATAATGATTGACACCAGAGTTTTTTTTATCAACACTGAGGGAGATTTGACTTGTAGAAGAAAAATCAGGAGGAGGAAAATGAACACTTATCTTCTTTTCACAAATGGCTTCTTATCATCTCACTCTGTCCGTATGAGGGTTTTTATGGTATTACTTATTTATTGTTTATTATTTCTCTTAGTTCCGTCATTTTCAGCTGTGATTACCGTTCCGGGAGATTATTCCACTATCCAGGATGCAATAGATTCAGCAAGTAATGGTGATGAAATAATAGTTTTCCCGGGTACTTATGTTGAGAACATAAATTTCAATGGCAAAAACATTATACTCCGTTCTACTGACCCAACGAGTCCCACAGCGGTCGCAAGCACCATCATTGATGGTAATAATGCAGGTTCCGTTGTTACCTTCTCTGGTACAGAGAATGAGACCTGCGTCCTGTCAGGGTTCACTATAACCAATGGCTCAGCCTCAAAAGGTGGTGGCATCTATGGTAACCTCGCTCTGGCTACAATCCAATATAATAGAATAACCACAAATACATCTACCTATGGTGGTGGACTTCATCGTTGCGACGGAACTGTCCAGAATAATACTATCTCTGGCAACACCGCTTCTTATGTAGGTGGCGGGCTTTATGAGTGCAGTGGCACGATTCAGAACAACATCATTTCACACAATACGGCTGTGTATTATTATGGCGGTGGGTTGTACTATTGCAATAATACAATCCGTAATAATATCATCTCAGGTAACTGGGCTAAAGACCATGGCGGTGGTATTGACCAGTGTGACGGCACGATTCAGAACAACGTCATTGAAAATAACACAGCTTATAATGGCGGAGGATTGTACCACTGCGATGCCACGATTGAGAACAATGTCATCAGTGGTAATTCCGCTGATTTTGGCGGTGGGATATACGGGTGTGATAATATCATACAAAACAATATCATCTCAGCAAACACCGCTAATTATTATGGGGGAGGTCTCTACGGCAGTGGTGCCACTCTGCAGAACAATACCATCTGGGGCAACTCGGTTAATACTCATACCGGCGGTGGGTTGTACTGGTGCGATGGCACTATAAGAAACTGCATTATCTGGCAAAACTACGCCCCTTCATATCCTCAGCTTCATAACTGTGTCACTCCTGAGTACTCCTGTATTCAGGGCTGGACTGGCGGAGGTACTGGCAATATCACGGATGACCCTCAATTAGTCGACCCGGCAGGTGGCGATTTTCATTTGCAACCTAACTCACCCTGTATAGATGCAGGCGGCAATGTCACTGGTCTAACCCGGGACTTTGAAGGTGACCCCCGACCTTTTAATGGCACGCCAGAACCACGTGGCGATGGCTCCGACTTTGACATCGGTGCTGATGAATTTGTCACTATGACCTACCTAGCCGTCTTCTCTGAATATGATAATCCGGTTCCTCCAGTAGGAATTAATTCTTTTACCTCAGGCTCTGTTGTTACAGCCTATATGAGCGAGCCGATTGTTAGCGGTACTGCTGGCTCACGATATACCTGCACCGGCTGGCTTGGTGAAGGTGCAGTGCCTGACAGTGGTACCAGCACGTCAGTGACTTTTGTCCTTGACCAACCTTCAACCATCACCTGGCAGTGGCAGACTCAATACTATCTTAACGCCACACCCAACCCGCCTGCTGGTGGTTCAGTGACTTTACTTGATGGAGTTACCACTGCGACCGGGTGGTATGATGCGAATGAAGATGTAGGGGTGCTTGCAGTGCCATCGTCCGGTTATGAGTTTGACAACTGGTCAGGCGACCTCTCCGGGAGTGGCAACCCTGAGTCAGTGACTATGGATGCTCCCAAGTCTATCGTAGCAAACTTCTCCCTTCTTCCCACACCAACGCCAACGCCCACTCCTACACCAACACCAACACCAACACCGACACCTACTCCCACACCACTTGTCCATTATACCTTTGACACATCAGAAGAGGGCTGGACATTTCAGGGTTCTGTGCCACCATTTGATACGCCTGCTTCTATGTATGAGAGCGGACATTTAGGCATTAACGCATCTGGCTCAACCAATGCATTCTCCTACTGGCTAAGTCCGGACGTTGGGGTTGAGGACGGGAATCTGTATCGTTCCACGTGGACAGTTGGGAGTAGCGTCACTACTCCGGACACTGCGGTGCAGTTTCGTCTGCGGATAAATCAGAAAGGTGCGTGGGCATCCTGGGAACGAGTCGTAAACAGCAATAATGGGCAGGCACCTTCTGCTGGTAACGACAGGGATTATCCAGTCTTTTTTGACCCACGAGTGAGTGGCTCAGGGGATAACCTTGTAGTGTTCAACTTCGACATAATGAGTTTTGATGCGGGAGACGACACTAATTCCTGGCTCTATCTTGAGGAGCTCATTGTTGATGAGGTTGGCTACGCCACTGATACAGTGGTTGTGAGCTACGATTTTTCATCGGATAGCGAGGGCTGGATGTTTGCCGGCACAATCTCACCGTATGACCCACCGGTCTCTTCGGTCATACCTGGTTATATTGGTCTCTCGCCTAATGGTTCAACGAACTGTTTCTCCTACTGGCTGAGTCCAGACATCACGATTCAGGATAACAAAGTGTATCGAGCTTGGTGGCGAGTGGTGAGCACGGTGAGTGACCCAGACGAGTGTGTGCAATTTCGTCTCCGAAGTAACCAGAAAGGCTCCTGGCAGGCCTGGAGCAGGCTGATAGTGAGCAATTATCAGAACGCACCAGCACTCGGCACACCAAAGGATTATTACTTCATCCTGACTCCAGATGTCACAGGGACTGGCGATAATCTGCTGGTGCTCTCATTTGACATAATGAGCTTTGACCCTGGTGACGACACCAGCTCCTGGCTATATCTTGACACAGTCAAACTGGAGGAGCTCAGTCTCTCACCATAGTCTTTGCCACGCCGGGCTTGAAATTTTGTTTTTCTCTATTGCTATCGAGACCAGCGTTCCTGGAGAGGGGGTAGCTCAGGGAATTCAGCGTGTGGTTCTGTCTGATACCAGTATCCGACCGAGGCGATGTCGTCGGTAAGCGGCTGATATTTTGCGTTCGGAAACCAGCCAAGTGCCTGAATGGTGACTTTCAGCTCCTGCTTGAACCTGATAGGGTCAAAGATATGCCAGCGGTATAGGGCGTGTCGGGGAACTTCCCCTGGCTCTTTGCGGTAAAGCGGATAACCCAAAAACGGCGTGGAGTATGTCTCGCCACCAAACCCCCAGGCACCGCCAAAATAGTCTTCAGTCCCGGTGCCGCAGATGGTTGGATACTCCTTATCGCCATCCAGAAAGAATTTTATTTCGCCTTCACCCCACCAGCCATTGGAGAGTTGAGTCCAGGCAAGGAATGTTCCCACATAGTGTCCCTGCCCTTTGATGCCATCAAGGATGATGTGTTCTGGATATTTCCGAGTAGTCATTGAGCGACGCCATTGAGCGTGAAAATACCCGGCATTCTCCGGCACCTTGCTCTGACTATAAGTAATCTGATAGAAGAAACCGTGTATTGGTTCCCATCGCTGGTTTTCAATGGTAATACGTGCACGTTTCCGAAACGGCATAGGAAAATAGCAATTGAACCCCCCAGAAGGATTCACAGCGATAGGAAGCGAGTTAACGTTGTAGCGAAGCCCGTGCCCATTACAGAAAAAATCTCCCAGAGGGACTTCTACGGAAGGTGAGTTTTCCTCATCCCAGTAAAAGCGAAGCACCGTGTCGCGGTACGCCTTTACATCAACGGTAATCCAGATGTGCTGTACAACGCCTGAGCCTTTAATATCTGCCAGTGTGGTGGTAGTCTCAGGCTCAAGAGTAATGCACGGGCGAACTTTCCAGCCTTTACCCAGCTCTGATGCAGGATTCTTCGGGTCAGCAGGTAGTTCTCGTGCACCACCTCCACGTTCCCCGGTTGGATTTTCTGCTGAGATGGAACGTGTCTCCGCAGACTCCTGGACCAACGGCAACATACCCAATCCCGGACTTATTAAATAAATCTCGTTCATTGTTTTTTTCTCCTCTCCTAAAATGATGCTATTTTGCTTTGCTATTTTGCTTTGCTATTTTGCTCCTTAGATGAAGCGCTTAGCAGAATTGAAAGACCTTTGCCTCCACCAACAAATCAATGTATTCTTAAACTTAATCCTTCAGGGGCTTGAAAGCAAAAGAAAAAACAAACTGTCTGTATAATAGACGTCTTTTTGGTGCGTTTGCTGGTCTGATTGTTCTCTGTAGCCAGAGAAAGGGATTAAACTGACCGATGTACCCCTCATCCACTGCTACCCACTACGAACAACCCAATCCTCGCCTTCTTCATCGCTGCTCATGGGAATTTATCTAACACTCTGGGTAGTGCACCCAATCATAAGGTAAAGTGCATAGAGGAACTGAAGTGCTCCGCTTTTTGCTTTAAAATTGTGTGGTTTAAATTTAATCCTCATCAGTTTAAGGTGGGGGAATTTTTATGTCGCTAACCCATTGCAGGCGGGGTAACCTTCTCCTCAATGCAAAGTCAAAATTACTCTTCAGAATTTAATCACGCCCGGCGCCAAACAAACCTATTATAAAATGCGCCACCACCAGAGTTTTTGTGCTGAACCACATACCGCATAGAAACCCCTATTTCTCCGTCCTCCATTCCATATTTTTTTAACTTAAAAGTGCTAAACTACAGGAATGATAATAATTACGTCCAATATAGTGCGGATTAGAAG
>JAGHBZ010000471.1 GCA_021160705.1 Candidatus Sumerlaeota bacterium | reverse complement strand
CACCTATTGATGGTATCATTGCACACATACTCTTAAGTCTGGTATACGATACGACTGAACCAGTGGTGAAGATGGCGTTTTTATGAAATGTCCTGTGTGCAATTCTGAACTTTTCGCCGTTAAGTATCACGGGTTGATTGTTGATACCTGTAAAAGATGTGGTGGTATATGGTTTGACCCTGATGAGTTAAGGTTTTATATTGACTTTTTTCTCCAGGATAATCCCGATTTACCTCCTCCGCCCATTAACCATAATAAAAAAACTTTACCTGTTGTTCAGAGTCCAGACTACCAGAAATTATGTCCTCGCTGTGGCGTACCAATGAGGATGTTCAACTACGCATGCGACTCCAACATTATTCTGGACAAATGTCCCCGGTGTGATGGAATATGGACAGATGGCGGTGAAGTCAAACAATTAGCCCAATTCGTTAAAGGCAACCCGCACTTGGACGCTCTGGGCAAAGCACTTGCTGAACACACCAAAAAATTGGATGCAATTAAGGACTGGACTGTTCTTAGCAGAGACTTTTCACAGAGTGCAGGATACAAGGTCTTTCTTCCCAAAATTATCCTGCCTATAGCCAGTGAACCACTTACACTGGTCGTGCCAAAAGTTGTCTTTGCTATTATTCTTATCAATGTTGCCATATTTACTTATCAAAGCTTCTATGTGGAGGACATCGTCAGGTTTTTCTACCAATATGGATTGATTCCCCGGGTCGTCGCTTCAGGGAAACAGTACTACAGATTTCTTTCCTCAATGTTTATTCATAGAGACCTGGTCCACCTGCTCGGTAATATGTTTTTCTTCTGGATTTTTGCTCATAATGTGGAGGCGAGGTTTGGGCATTTTCGGTTTTTGTTGTTCTACCTATTATTTGGGTTATGTGGTTCCTGGCTTGATGTCTTCACGCGCATTCACTCCAGTGTGCCAGCAATTGGCTCAAGCGGGGCTATATCTGGTCTGATGGGAGCATATCTGGTATTGTTCCCTCGCAGTAAGATAACAACACTTATTATCAATCAAGCAATCAGAGTGCCTGCATTTCTTTATCTCGGAGTCTGGATACTCTGGCAGATTCTATTTGGGATGCTTTATGCCTCTGCGAGCTTTTCCCCGCCTGTCAGCTGGTTCGCACATATCGGTGGTTTTATGTCCGGAGTAGTAGTCGCAGGATTGTTCAGGGCACTCCAGAAAAAACACGGCGAGCCCGATTCCCCTTTCCCGCAAATTATACGCGGTTTACATTGAAATGTCTTAGTGAAAAATGAGACCATGCAAGCAAATTTTTTGTTTATAGTCCCTTCTTATTATTGCCCTTTTTCTTATGCCTGAGATGTTGTCTGAATCAATAAAGGTTTTAACTTTTATCTCTGGTATCTTTTGATTTTAACGGAAGTTCCAGAAGAAATATACGGGAATTTTTATGAAAATCCCTGATGGTAAAAGACTTACGATAAGTCAGTGCTATTTTTGTTCGTGGCTACTTTTGCTCTTACAATACTTTCCTATCGTTTATTGGTTTTCTTATCCTCCATCTTTCATTTCTGGATGTCAAGGAATAAGTTAACAAAATCTTGAATATTAGTGGCTACGTAAAAGACCCCAAAATTAGGCATAAGTCTAATAGCACCATATATTTATATTTTTTTCTGTGCGGAACTTCCGTTAGAAGAGTCTCAATCTCTTTAATTGCTTTTTGGACTCTGATATCAATGGTGTAATTGAGTTGCTCACCATTTTTGGCGCCGTTGTCAAATGTATCTGAAAAAACGGGTTTACCACTATTGAGCTCTCCTACAGATTATCAAAATTAGTAGCCAGTGTAGATTCCGGGAAAGGGTTTAGGAGCAGAATAGTGTATATCTTCCACTGACTTCTATTCTTTTAGTCCAGTTAAGGAAATTCCTTTGATTATATGCTTTTGGAAAATCATAAAGACGATTAACACTGGAAGAGTGGCTATCACACACGCAGCGAACGTGAGTCCAAACTCCGCTGCATATGATGTCTGGAAGAGCGCTATGCCCACTGGAAGCGTATATTTGTCCACCGAGTCAAGGAAAACAAGTGGACCAAGAAAATCGTTCCATGAACCGATGAACACGAATATCCCCAGGGTTGCAAGTGCTGGTTTCGACAAAGGCAGAACAATGTGACGATAAATCCCAAAACGTGAACAGCCGTCAATGGCAGCTGCATCCTCAAGCTCCCGAGGTATACCAAGAAAAAATTGATGCAGTAAGAATACTCCAAATGCCCCTGCTCCTGCCGGGATAATTAATGCTAAAGGTGTATCCAACCAATGGAGCCAGTTCAGAATAAGGTAGACGGGTACCAGTAGAACTTGCCCAGGCACCATTAGTGTGGCGATGATTAGCGCAAATACTATTCTCTTTCCCGGTAGATTCAATCGTGCCAATGCGTATGCGGACAATGAATCAACCAGTAGGATAAGCGCTGTGACCATAAAGGATATGAACACACTATTCCCAAACCAGCGAAATATCGGTACTTCGGCAGGGTTTTCTAAAATCTCTCTGAAATTCTCCAGCGTCCAGTGTCGTGGTAATATACTATAAAAGTGAATTATTTCTGAGTCAGGTTTGAAAGCGGTTATGAAGATGAACACCACAGGCAGTAGCATCAGAATTGCCCCAATTGCTATTACAAGCTCTATTACCAACTTCCATACGCCCCCAGATAATGGTGATTTCTTGGAAGAGTGTTTAAAAAGTATTGTCTTAGTGTGGTTACTCATTGTTTCTCTCTTAAGATTCTGAACTGGATAATTGAAAAAATCATAATAACCAAGAACAGTAGCCAACTCATAGCTGATGCATATCCCATGCGATAATGGGTAAATGCCGTCTCATAGATATATTGCACAAGCACTCTTGTAGACAATTCAGGTCCCCCCCGAGTAATCATCCATGTCTGTCCGAAGACCTGAAAAGAGCCAATTATATTCATTACAATCACGAAAAGGAGCACCGGGCGAAGCAGTGGAAGGGTGATATAGAAAAAGCGCTGGCGAGCATTTGCTCCATCTATGGAGGCTGCCTCATAGTAATGGTCAGGAATCTGCTGGAGTCCTGCCAGTAAAATCACCATTGCCCCGCCCATAGTCCACCAGATTGTCATCAAGACGATTGACTTCATTGCCAATCTCACATCAGTTATCCAAGGCACTTTTAACCCGATGAGAGAGAGATAGGCATTAAAGAGCCCGAATTCGCTATTGTAGAACCATCGCCACAAAAGACCCGCCACGCTGATAGAGATCATTACAGGGAGAAAATAGGCAGCGCGATAATAATACTGACGCTTAAGGGGGACCGTATTAATCCAGACTGCGACCACAAGAGCTGACCCCACTGTCAAGGGGACAGCCATCACCACAAACCTGAAAGTTGCCCAAAGTGCCTTTAAGAAATAAGGGCTGGTTAATGCTTCGCTATAGTTGTGCAATCCTACGAATTTGGGTGGGACAAGGGAGGCTAATTCCCAGCGGAAAAAACTCAGACCCAAGCCGTAAAATAAGGGTAAGACTAAAAAGATACCAAACAACGTAAGATATGGAAGAACGAATAGATAACCTGAGAGACTATAAAGTAACTTGCGGTTATTCACCAGTACCTCCAAGAGCCTCTTTATACATAGCCCGGTACCGGGCAATCACTTTGTTAACTTTTTCTGTGGCAATATCAAGAGCCTCCTTGGGAGTGGCGCTACCTCGCAACGCCTTCTCAACTGCAAGGTCAAACTCGGTTAAGAACTCTGAAATAAATGGTGTCCTCGGTAGAAGTTTTATATAGGGAATCTGCTTGGCAAACTCCCACTGCACCGTCATTTTCCTAAACCGCTCTGTTTCACGAAACTTTTTACGTGCCGGAATCTGCCCTCCTTCAGCCCAATCAAGGCTGTGCTCGGAAAGAAATCTTATAAAACGCCAGGCAGATTGAAGACGTTTTCCTTTGAGTCCTGCTTTCAGGCACATGATATGTGAACTTCCCCAGGCAGCTGGATATTTTCCTAGCTTTGGTAGCGGAGCACCACCAAAATCAAGGTCTTCTTGTCTCCGAAGGTCCTGGAGCATATAAATACCATCAAAGACCAACCCAATCTTTCCCTGTCTGAATCCTAACCAGGCATCGAAATTTTCGGGCGGTGGTGCTACTTTATATTTACGGATGAGGTCTACACAGAACTGGAGTGCCTCCACATTCTCTTTACAGTTCATAATACACCGGGAGTAGTCGGGGGTAAAAAACTTTCCACCCCACTGAAGCATAAAGGTATAAATGTTTGATTCAAACCAGGTGAAAACAAAACCCCACTCATCTGGTTTCCCATCGCCATTCAGGTCTCTGGTAAGTTTTCTTACAGCATCCAGGAATTCCTTCCGATTTTTGGGTGGCACTGGTTCGCCGTGTTCGTCAACAATTCCCGCTTCTCTGAATAGTTTTTTGTTGTAATACATACCCCACATATGGATGTCTAAAGGAATCCCATAGTGTTTTCCGTTCTTTTCCACTCTACTCCATAGATATGGTGGGAAGTCCTCAGCGGTAATCTCGGTCTGTTTGGCGAGGAGGTCATCTATGGAACGAATGAAGTTTGCCCGCATAAATCGCTCCAACATATACACTTGGATAATGAAAACTTCAGGAGCGCGTTTTCCTATTCCTGCAACGAAAAGTTTATTGTAGTATGTACTCCAGTCCATTCGTTGCATTAAAACAAAGATATCGGGATTTTCCCGATTAAACTGGTTCACCAGTCTGCGCATCGTCCTGCCATCCGGGCCAGTAAATCCGTTCCAATACCGCAGTTTTACCTTTTGGGAGTCCCCAGCCCCGCACCCGCTTACAACAATGAAAAGCGCAGCAAAAATGACACACAAATATCCACATTTCCACCTAACTTTCATCATATTATAAATTACTCTTTCTAACTGCAGATAATATGGAAATAGCAAATAAGGTCTTTATTTAGTGTCCTATAAAATTTTACCTAAGAACTCTCATTTGAGATTTCGTTAAAGAGCAGTAACTATGAACCATAGACTGCCTGTTTTCATAAGGTATATTTATTTTTTTCTTCAAAGAATTCTCAGTCTAACAGTGGTTATAGAGTGAGGGGGTAAATTCATTCTATGTTCCCGCTTTATGTCTTCAATGCTAATTTCTTCTGGCCATACTTTTCGTGGTTCATCAAAGGTATTATGCTCGCGTATATCCTTGGTAGTTAATCGTCGCACTTGTATAATTTCCCATTGGCTTTCTATATAAAGGCGAAACGTCACTGTGAAATCCTCGTGCAAATCAAGATTGAGAATAGACAAGAAAAGCTCGTTCTCAGCCTCAGAACTGGTAACAGAGACAGATATCGCTTCTTGCTCCTTTCCATTGGGTAAGGTGAGAACCGGATTGTTAGTGATATTACAGGCGACCAACTTTCCATCTTGGTGTGGTCTGAACATTTCATAAACATGATAAGTAGGGGTGACAATCAAATGTTGCCCTTTAGTTAATATTAGCGCCTGTAACACATTAGCTGTCTGTGCCATATTGGTCATAAACAACCCATTTGCGTGCTTGTGGAAGCAATGGAAAGTAGCGGCGGCGAACATTGCATCTCTCATCGTGTTCTGCTGATAAAGTCCATTTTCAATCACCGCTTCCTTGTACCAAGAACCCCATTCATCCATTACCACACCAATAGGGTGTCCATAGGAACTAAATGCCTTTGTTAACTCAATGGTTCGGCTAATATGCTTATCCATCACATCAATAGAAGCAATAAGAGAGTAGTATTCCTCCTCGGAAAAATTAATATCAGAACCATCCACCCGAGAATAAATGTGAAGGGAGATATAATCCACCAGATTATATGCACCCTTCATTGCTTCTAAAAAACGCTCATCCCAGTGAGGAATATCCTGGTGAGAGCCACAGGCAATGAGCTTCACGCTTTCTCCGGCGGTTTGTCGTACGTATGTGGCAAAAAGCCGATACAAATTAGCGTAATACTCAGGTCGCATATTCCCCCCGCACCACCAGTTTTCGTTGCCAATCCCCCAGAATTTAACATTATAAGGTTTAGGGTGACCATTATTTTTTCTCATTTGCACGACTGCAGTTGATTGGGTTGAATTACAATACTCAACCCAGCTGCGTGCTTCTTCAACAGTGCCACTACCCACATTTAAGCAGATATATGGTTCCGTTTCAATCAACCGACATAGGAGCATAAATTCATCAGTCCCGAATTGATTTGTCTCAGGTTGATTCCACCATAGGTTATAACGCCTTGGTCTCTTTTTTCGTGGACCAATTCCATCTATCCAATGATAGTTGTCAGCAAAACATCCCCCAGGCCAGCGTAGGGCTGGTAGGGAGAGTTTTTTCAGTGCCTCTATTGTATCGCAGCGGATACCTTGCTCATTTTTGATTTTTGAGCCTTCTCCTACCCAGATTCCACCATAAATGCAACGTCCAAGGTGCTCAGCGAATTGACTATATATGTACCGGCTTACTTTGTGAAAAGTTACTTCTGGATAGATGTTAATTTGAACATCTTTTGACTTTTGCTGTTTCTTTTCTACTTCCTCTTTATACATCGTGGTTTTTGGCTTATTGGACATTTGGTCGCCTCCATCTTAAAAATGTATTCTTTATTTTTTATTCTTGTATAATATCCCAACCAAAGATATAAAAGCCTTTTCAATAAAACTGCCAGCAAGTTATATTAGGAACGGTGGATTCTGATATAATCACTTTAGCTCTGGTATTTGCTCCTGTGTTTTGCATTTCAAAAGAGATTATTGCCCTACCGCTCCAATTAGCTGGTGCATTCGTGGCAGGTGCAATCTTAAAGTTCGACAAATCTCGTACCTGAATAACTTCATCAGGAAGCCTTTTGGT
>JAGHBZ010000450.1 GCA_021160705.1 Candidatus Sumerlaeota bacterium | reverse complement strand
CTCCAGTCTCGAAGCCAGGACAATGGCATCACTCGGACGCGAATCTATGATGACCTCTTTCCCGGCTGGGTCACGGAGCACCAGTTTTCCGTGGAAGGTATCGTTACGAAGGTCATCTATTAATACCCGCTCAAGTGTTACGCCCAGCCCTTCCAGGATATTGGTAATCAGGTCATGTGTAAGGGGGCGTGGTGGATGTATCTTCCTTACTGCCAGGTCCATTGCCATCGCCTCGTGAGAACCTATATAGATAGGAAATGACCGATTACCGTTTTTTTCAGATATAATGATTATTTGATGCCCCGGAGATTCCTCATTTATCTGAATTTCGCGCAGTTCCATTTCGACAAACATTTTATGTGCTCCTTTCTTTATTTAATCTGGATTGCCTCGCCATTATTCTAATTGGCTCATCCGTTATTTTTCACTTTAGGTGTTTTATAAGTTCATCAGGTCTACGAGCGTTGAGCAACATCACATCACGAGTAATCCGTCTCTTCCGATACAGCTCCAGCAGAGCTCCATCCATTGTCTGCATCCCATACTGTCGACCAGCTTCAATCATTGAGTGTATCTGATAAGTCTTTTCTTCACGTATCATTGACCTGATAGCATCGGTAGCGACCAGGACCTCCACAGCGAGTTCCCTGCCTCTACCACGAGCCGAGGGGAGTAGACGTTGCGAAAGTATACCTTCAAGCACACCAGCAAGCTGGATTCTCACCTGCTCCTGCTGGTAGGGTGGAAAAACGTCAATAATTCGTTCAACGGTCTGTGCTGCGTCCACTGTATGCAAGGTTGAAAAGACGAGGTGTCCGGTCTCCGCAGCAGTCAGTGCAGCGGAGATGGTCTCAAGGTCTCTCATCTCGCCTACCATAATCACATCCGGGTCCTGACGCAGAACGTACTTAAGGGCATTTGCGAAAGAGTGAGTGTCCTCATACACCTCACGCTGTTCTATTAGAGCCTTTTTATGAGAATGCAAATACTCAATAGGGTCTTCAATGGTGATGATATGGCATTGGCGTTCACGATTTATCAGGTCAATCATTGCTGCCAGGGTGGTGGATTTGCCTGAGCCAGTCGGTCCTGTGACAAGCACAAGCCCGGCTGGTCGACGTGCCAGTCGCTCGCATACGGATTTCGGCAAATGGAGCTCTTCAAATCCACGAATCACCGCTGGAATTACACGAAACGCACCAGCTATGGTTCCTCGCTGATAATGGATGTTCACGCGAAACCGACTTAGCCTGGACACACTTAACGAAAAATCAAGCTCCTTATTCTCCTCAAATTTCTGTTTCTGAGCATCGTTTAGTATACCATAAATCATCTTCTTTGCTCGGTCTGGTGTGACGACATCCGTGTTGACTTCTCTCAGAGTACCATCTACACGTATTATCGGGGGACGACCAACCGCAATATGCAAATCCGAGGCGTCTTCCTCAACTGTTAGTTTTAAAAGGTCTATTAAATCCATTTCTTTTCCTCTCTGTGTTGTATCGTCTTATACAAATATTTTTATACTTCACAAAGCTTATGAATGTCAATCAATTAAGACTCTTCTCAACTCCGCTATGATTTCCTGATTGTTACCCATCCAAACATTATAGATTAAATGCAGTGTGAATGGGGGATGCGAATCCTTAATAAACGAGCATCCCTTTTAGCAATGATTAAATTCCAGGGCTGAAGTTAGTGTAAGGTAAATTGGAGATGTAAAAATAAAACGATTATTTAGCAATGATGTGGTGTTCTTTGATAGTCCCCTTAGCCCTGCCACAGACCCATGCTAAAGGGGTTCTAAAAATCAAAAAGTTGTGTCCGTTGAGTCCGTTAAGTCGGTTAAGTCGGTTTATCGGTTAGTCGGTTTAGGTCGGTTAGTCGGTTTAGGTCGGTTTATCAGGGTTCATCATCCTTATCGCCTACCACTAATCTCAAAATCTCTAAAATGTGAAAATGAGAGCTGAGCTTCACAGGTTGACTCCTTTCTCCTGGCTTCCTGGTCTCCTTATAGAAAAAAAGAGTATTTATTAGGAAGCCAGGAGACCAGGATAGGTCTGGAATGGTGAGTTTCTTCGCTTTAAATAGAAAAGTAAATTGATAGTACGATATGCTTACCACAAAGCAATTTTTCTTCTCAGTGTACTCGGTGAACTCTGTGGCTAAGAAGAAAAAGTTTTTAACCACGAATGAGCACGAATCTTCACGAAAAGAGGAATTTATAACTCGCCACTGAGGACTCAGAGGTCACAGAGGTTATAACACAGGTATCATTAAAAACCTCTTCTTTCTCTTCAGTAAGAATATCACATATTTTATAGTTGCAAAGAATTCTAAAAATCAAAAAGCACGGTGTGTTAAGGAAAAGCTGTCATCTCCTGGTTTCCTGGTCTCCTTATAGAAAAAGAGTATCTATTAGGAAGCCAGGAGACCAGGATAACTCATAAGTAGTGAGATTTTTCGCATTAATCAAAAAGGGAAATCAATCCTACGATATGCATACAACAAAGCAATCTTTCTTCTCAGTATACTCGGTGAACTTTGTGGCTGAGAAGAATGAGAAGAAAAAGAACAAACCTTAGAGGGTTCAGGATTTTCTGAGATGAGCAGTATGACTATTCCGTGTGTGTCCGTGACCTTCCGTGGCTAAATTTTGTTAACTTCAGTGGAGTGTGAATAGCAACCACGAAGGACACGAAGAGACACGAAATAGAAAAAGATGAAGTCAGCCACAGAACCACACGGATTGACACGGAAAAGAGCGGTCAGGGGTAGCGGTGAGCGGATGGCGGTAAATGGTAAGTCTTTTCGGTATTTAGTTGGGGGCAAAGAAAATTTTTTTCTCACGCAGAGACGCCAGGTCGCAAAGAGGTTTTGTCACTTCATTACTGAGACAATCAATATTTTGAGTAAGCACCTCTAAAGAGATATCTCTTAGCGTCTTTGCGAGAGATTTGTTTTTTCAGGGGACTGCGAATGTAGATGAGGTGAAACCACGAATGGACACGAATTAACGCGGATTCAGGAGATAAACTAAACGTCTATAAGAAATCTCAATTTTATACAATGCCTTAGTTAGGGAAAAAAATTAGTGAGAATTAGTGCTAAATTGTGGTTAAAGAAAAGAAAAATCTCCTTCAGTTGGAAGGTGCTTATTTCTGATGAAAAGTAGTCTGCCAATAAGAGTGAACGATGTTATGAGTTGCGAATAGCGGGGTGTAAATAGTATAGTCAAACAAATCTGTTCTGATTCTTAAGCGGGAGTAAATTATGGGTAAGAACGTATTAATAATAGGTGGCGTAGCAGCCGGTACAAAAGCTGCTGCCCGTGCTCGCAGGATTGACCCTTCACTGAACATCACTCTGATTACTGATGAACCGTTTATCTCTTATGCGGGGTGTGGGTTGCCATATTACATTGGGGGAGTAGTGAAAGATAGAAACCAGCTGTTTGCGTACACGCCGGAACGCTTTGCTGAGAGGAACAAAGTCAATGTGCTGGTCAGACACCGTGCAATCCGACTCGACGCAAAGAACAGAGTCGTCATTGCTCAAAATCTGAATGAGCAGACTCAGGTAAAATTCAGTTATGATTCTCTCCTGATAGCCACAGGAGCACAACCAATCAGACCAGCATTGCCCGGGAGCGGGTTGAAAAACATCTTCACGTTGCGAAACCCTGATGATGCAGACGCTATTATAGGTGCCATCAAATCTCCGGGTGTTCGTCGTGTAGTTGTTGTGGGGGGTGGTTTAATCGGACTGGAGACCGTGGAGAACCTTTTGCTTCACAGTCTTGAGGTCAGGGTGGTTGAGTTATTGAATCAGCTCCTGCCGCCGCTTGATGAAGATTTTGCGTGGCTGGTTGAAAAACATCTTGTTGGACGAGGTGTGGCTATATCCAAATCTGACGGAGTAAAAGCCTTTGAATCTGCCGGGGATGACGAACGTGTAGGAATTGTAATCACCGAGCATAATCGGTTTCCTGCTGACGTGGTGATTCTTTCTATTGGAGCAAGACCCAATGTAGGAGTTGCAGAAGCTGGGGGCATTGAACTGGGCGAGACCGGTGCAATAAAAGTTGACCCAACAATGCGGACAAATTATCCGGACATTTTTGCAGCTGGCGATTGCGTTGAGTCCCGGCACCTTGTCACTGGCAGACCCACATACGCCGGGCTCGGCTCCGTGGCTAATCGGCAGGGCAGAGTTGCTGGTTCTAATCTTGCCGGACTGAAAAGCGAATTCCCGGGAGTGGCGGGGAGTATGATTGCCAGAGTGTGTGAG
>JAGHBZ010000068.1 GCA_021160705.1 Candidatus Sumerlaeota bacterium | reverse complement strand
TGTATGGTGGGAACTACTTAATTTTGATTGCATTTTTTTGTTCCTCCTTTTAGCTGGATTTTAACATTTGCTAAAAGAAGAATTTTCAATTATTTATACCCTCCTCACAATCAGATTCCGCTCTCTAAACGCAAAATGTGAGATTAACTTGTCTTCGCGAAAATTCGTGCCTATTTATGTTTTTGCTTTCTTTTCGCTAATATTTATCGCAGATGTGCAAGACAGGAGTCATCAAGTAGTGTGGCTACTGCTTTATTGGACTCTGGCGAATACCCGGTGACCTCTCGCCATACCAGTGGGTTCTCCATACAGAAGTAAACCACTACCTCGGGTGCACGTTCACGAATCCATTTATATATCTGCTTGTAAAGGCGTAAGCGGATAGGCAGGAAGTAGCGCAGTTTCCCATCGCCACCTGTGATAAATTCAGCAAACGTGATTTTTGTTTCGGGGAATCGGCGTTCAATGATTTCTTTTAAATACGCGGGAAACCTGAGAGTCCCAAGACTTATCCAGTATATGCGACGCCAGTCGATTGAGCTGAATAGTGAACGAATCAACTCGTAGTACTCATCTTCCCAGCCCTCATAGTAAATAATCGGGTCAAAGTGAAACCCAAGTCCAAATCCCCAGTCCTGGCATCGCTGGGCTGCCTTTAACCGCTCCACCAAAGAGGCAGTATTTTGTTCCTCGTTGTTTATGATTCTTTGCGGGCTCAATGACCAGGAACAAATAATATGTCTATCATTTTTGAACTCTTCCAGCGAGGCGATGGTGGCTGTTTTTGTCTTAACTTCAAAGAACACGTGCCCCCAGCGCCTGATAAAAGGGATGATAAAACTATTGAATCCTGTCAGTTCGTCCAGCGCAAGACTGTCAGTGAACTCTCCGGTTCCAAGCCGAAGCACACGACCGCTCCACTGGTTAAATATTCGCTCCAGTTCACTCAGCATCTTATCTGTGTTGGCGTATAACGTTAGCAGTGGACTGGAAAAATAACCCTGTAAAATACAGTAACTACATTCAAGGGGACAACCTGTGGCAAAGTTGAGAATTTTATAAAGACAGCAAAGATACCTCGGCGTGCCCGGACAGTTCTTAAAAAAAGAGCCTTTATTGGGAGTGATGAGAAGTATCCTTTTGCCTGCGCCTATTGAGTCCTGAAGAAAATTGCGTGAATTAAAGCCCTCAACATATCGCACTGAGTCGGCTATATACTGAACAGGTATAGTATTACCTACACCCTGAAGAACATTTCTTGCCAAGGGCGACTCTGCCACACTTTTATCAATTACTATACGCTCTAATATGATGTTGGTATTGCTCATAATTCTGATAACCTAATTGTAATTTATTTCACACAATTGTTATGACATTTTTCAAATCAAATTTTGTTGCGCTTCAGATAGAATGGGACGTTTTCTTTTCGTAAGTTAGTGTAAAGAGTATATTCTAAGTGGAAGGAGAAATGCTAATGCTAATGCTAATGCTAATGCTAATGCTAATGCTAATGAAAGGTCAACAACGGAAATTCATCGGAGAGAATGAGGAGAGACTCCCCATTTCCCGAAGGTATTTTCTTGATAAGATGTCAGTGTCGGATTTGTGTGATGAGTATAGATTTCCCGGGTAAATCAGAATACCCTTTGCATTTGGTAGGAGGTGTGTGGCAGGATTTTCCTTCTTAAAAATGAGGTTTAAGCGATTAAACATCTTTTACGATAAAGGGTATACCCCCAGGATTCTAAAGCTGGCGCTACCCGTGTTGCTCTCTATGTTGAGCATTACTGTGCTGATTAACGTTGACGTTATGATGGTGGGAAGACTGGGCAAGGAGGCAGTGGCAGCGACTGGTCTTGGGGGCTGGGTATATCTTGTGGTGATTCTCACACTCAGCGCCATTGAGATTGGCACGCAGGTACTTGTAGCCCGCCGATTTGGCGAGAAACAATTTGATGAATGTGGTCGTCTGACCACTATCGCTATAGCGATTTCGCTCATCATCGGGAGTGGTGTACTATTACTTCTTATCCCCACAGCACAATATCTCATGCATTCTAAAGATTCAACAGTCCAGGAATTAGGTGTGATTTATCTACGTATACGATTGTTGGCGCTTCCGTTCTCGATGAGTGCATTTGCCTTGCGAGGGTTCTTTTACGGTATAGGCAACTCAGTGATTCCAATGATTGCTGAGATTGTGATAAACACGCTGAACATCATCCTTAACTATATCTTGATTTTTGGCAAACTGGGGATGCCCGCATTGGGAGTCAAAGGAGCAGCACTTGCGAGTTTTCTCTCAACTATGACAGGATTTGTCATATTACTGAGTGTGGTGTTGAGGAGAAATTATCGCCACACGTATAATCTACCCGCTCCAATACGCAAAGGCATTAAACAAACCTCCAGACAACTTTTCGTCATCAGCTATCCGGTGTTTATACAGAGTTTTTTCATTCATTTAGGATTTTATATCTTTCTGGTGATAAATGACCTCATC
>JAGHBZ010000179.1 GCA_021160705.1 Candidatus Sumerlaeota bacterium | reverse complement strand
TTAGTATCCCTGAAGCAACATAAGCAAGGGTTCAACTCAATCTATATGATGGCGGTCAGTGGTGCACGCGGGAGTGAGACTCAAATCAGACAGCTCGCAGGTATGCGGGGTCTGATGCAGAGACCGATTAAACGTATTACAGGGGCAGTAGGTGAAATCATCGAGTCACCTATTCAATCAAATTTCCGTGAAGGGCTTACGGTGGTGGAATACTTTATCTCTACGCACGGTGCCAGAAAAGGATTAGCTGATACCGCACTAAAGACCTCCGATGCTGGATACTTGACGCGTCGTTTGGTGGACGTTGCACAAGAGCTCATCGTCACAGAAGAGGATTGTAACACATATAATTATATAACCGTGAAAGCGTTGAAGGAGTTAACACCTGAAGGTGAACGAGAGCTTCTACCCTTGCGTGAACGTATAATAGGTCGTACTGCCGCAAAGAAAATTATTGACCCAACTACGAAGAAGATTCTGTGCAAACGGAATCAGGAGATAACCGAGGAGATAGCAGACCAGATAATAGATGCTGGTATTGAGGAGGTTCCGATAAGGTCAGTCCTGACCTGCGAGACCAGACGTGGTGTATGTGCGAGTTGCTATGGGCGGAATATGGCGACAGGTAGACGCGTGGAACTCGGCGAGGCTATTGGTGTCATTGCCGCACAATCAATTGGCGAACCCGGCACCCAGCTCACTTTAAGGACATTTCACGTGGGCGGAACTGCCAGCAGGGAATTGGAAGGATGGTATCAAGCAACTGCTGACGGGTTTCTGAAGTTTAAGAATCTTCGTCTGGTGAAAGATGCGGAGGGATGTAATATCGTCACGAACCGACGTGGCAGTATCACGATTCAAGACGAGAATGGCAATACATTGCAGACCATTCCATCCGTTCCGTATGGTGCTCACATTAAAAAGAACGACGGCGACCCGGTTACTAAAGGTGAGAAGATTGTAGAATATGACCCGCATCATATTCCAATAATTGCGGACTGCGATGGTATAGTGAAATTTGATGACATAATTAAGGGTATCACAATGAAGATGGAAGTTGACCCTGTGACAGGTGTGGCACAAATGGTTATTAGTGAATACAAAGAAGAGCGACATCCCCAGCTAATAATCGTGGATAAAAAAGGAGAGATTCTCTATCAGTATCCTCTTTCCGCAGGTTCAATAATAAGTCGTGGACTAAAAGATGGAATGCGAGTCCAGGCAGGTCAAATACTTGCACGTCTGCCACGCGTCAAAGCACGGAGCAGAGATATAACGGGTGGTTTACCCCGAGTAGATGAGCTCTTTGAGGCACGTCGCCCCAAAGACTATGCGTATCTTAGCGAGATAGATGGTGTCTTCAAATTCAAAGGGATTGCACGGGGTGCCCGAAAAGTTGCCGTGATTGCTGACAACGGCGAGGAACGCCAATACTCCATTCCTATAACTCGTCATCTACTTGTGCGTGATGGTGAACGTGTGCAGGCAGGCGATAAGCTAACCGATGGTTCGGTTAATCCGCACGACATCCTGCAAATTAAAGGTGAAAAAGCAGCAATGCAATTTCTACTGGACGAGGTTCAGAGTGTTTATCGTCTCCAGAGTGTGAGTATCAACGATAAACATATAGAGTGTATCATTCGGCAAATGCTCAGAAAGGTTGTCATTGAAGATGTAGGTAGTACACGATTCCTCTACGGGCAGCTGGTGAATAAATGGACATTCCTGGAGGAGAACGAACGCATTATTGCAGAAGGTGGACAACCTGCAACAGCAAAACCTAAACTTCTCGGCATAACCAAATCCTCATTGGAGACAGAATCCTTTATCTCAGCTGCTTCATTCCAGGAGACCACACGTGTACTGACAGATGCAGCGATTAAAGGACGGGTAGATTATCTTCACGGACTGAAAGAAAACGTCATAATGGGTCTACTTATTCCGGCAGGCACTGGATTACCCAAGTATCGACATCTTGACGTAATGAGTGCTGAAGAAGAAGAAGAAGAGGAGGAAGAGAAGCAAGCATCGCCCGATGAGGTGGAGAAACCCGCCTCAACTAAAGAAGTCTCAAAACGCTCGCCTAAAAAATCTACTCAAAAAAGGAAAAAGCGCTAACATAATCTCAGGCAAGAGTAATTTTCTGCGGACATAGAAGCCTCGGGCTTCTGTGTCCGTGTTTTTTATATGCCTGAGAGGGAAATGGTCATCAGCCAGAATTCTATTGACACGTTTATGTTAAGTATCACTAAATTAACTTTTTTACTGAAACCTGGAGGATTATCAGGAGAAAGATGTGAAAATTATCCAGCGATATGTCTTAAAAGAATTAACCGGTCCGTTTTTTATGGGATTATTCATTTTTACGTTTTTATTATTGGCAAACAAGTTTTTTCGACTCATTGATTTATTCATAGTTCAGGGTGTCAGTCCTTCGATTATGGCTAATCTCTTTTTCTGTTTAATGACCACTCTATTCTCATTAACTGTACCTATGGCAGTTCTGGTGTCTGTTCTGATAGGACTGGGACGGTTAAGTGTAGACAGAGAATTGCTCGCCATTCGGATTAATGGAATAAGCCTTTTACGTGTCTTTACTCCTATAATCGTAGTAGCTGCCTTATTTAGTGCGATTATGCTGATTGCGAATTTCACGTTGATACCCAGGTTAATGCTTCGGGTAAGTGACCTGCTTTACAAACTTCAGTTTAACCTTGTGACCTCACTTGAGCCCAATAGATTTTATGATAATTTAGGAGGTGGTGATTTAGACATTACTCTTTATTTTGCCGCTAAGTCGAAAAAAGACCAATCACTTCAAAAGATTCAACTAAAGGTAAGTAAGAAGATTACAGAGCGACAGATAGATGAAAAAGGAAACACATATATCGTAAAGAAAAAACAAGAGATGTTGATTATGGCAAATAAAGGTAGAATTATTCCCAATGAAGCTGAAAAAAGTATCAGTATATACCTGTACAATGGAACCATAATTCCTCTAAATGAAGAGGACAAACCAGAGGAGATGATAATCCAATTCGCTGAGTTACATCGGACTCTTTATCCGGAGTTATCGCGTTTCAAAGGAGGACACTACCAAAAACGCCCCCGCGAGATGACCTTAAGCGAATTGATGGAAGGTATGCAGAAATACAGGATGAGTGAAAGAAAGAAAGACAAAAAACGTCTGGGAAAATTAAGGCAGGAGTTTTTTCAACGTCTGTCCATTCCCTTATCCTGTATTGCTTTTGTACTCATCGGTATTCCATTAGCACTAATTGTCCGTCCAAGCGGTAAATCGGCTGGATTCGCTTTATCGTTTGCTTTATTATTTATATACTTTGTACTCCTCAAATGGGGGTCTGCATTGGTTGAGACAGGATATTCCTATTCCTGGTTAGCGGTATTTTCACCTAATATCTTGCTTGGTCTGATTGGTGGGGTTATGATTTATCTCGTAGTTCGTAAATAATGATTGAACATTCAATTCTTAAAGGTTAAAAGAGTAAAATACTTAATTTTTTACTAAATTCGTTAAGGAGAACGTCTGAAAAAATACTGAATAGAGGTTTAGACAGAAACCTTAACATAAATTAAACACAGGGAGAAGAGACGGGGTGGTGTATAATCAAAAAAGAGTTTTTTTTACACCGATAATCTTCATTATATTATGTTTTCTCATCCCCGGCTGGTGCGAAGAGGAACCCACTACTAAGAAAGAAGAGGCTGTCACATTTAGCCTTACCCCTGTGGGGGAGGAAATGCCACCTGAATCATATCGGATTGAATCCGATAAGTTACTGGATTACGATGCGGAGAAAGGAATTATTTACGGTAAAAAACGCACCAGAGTGTATTACGGTAAATATTATGTAGAGGCGGATACCATTATACTTGACGATAGAGCCAAGGAGGTTCAGGCAACCGGCGATGTGATTTTGCGTTCTCCAATAGATGAGATAAAAGCAGATTATGTGAGATATAATTTTGAGAAAAATCAGGGTTATGCCACGGGTGTGTATGGGCGTCATCGCTATACGTTTTTCAAATCACCAAAAAAAGAAGAGAAACCTGCTTTTGTACGGCTAAGCAAAGAAGAGGCATTATTACGAAAGGCTTCTATTACCAGTTGCGATTTTACCATTCCGCATTATCGTATTCGAGCAAAGGAGTTCTTGATATACACTAATGAGCGAATATTTGCGCGGAGTGCAGTTCTTTATGTATGGGAGGTACCGGTATTTTACTTTCCTTTTTACAGCCGTTCTTTGCGAGAACATTCGCCGTGGAGTTTTGTGCTGGGGAGTTCATCAAGGCTGGGTGCGTACGTGAAAATCGGCTACGATTACTGGCATTATTTGTATGAGCCTTCAGTGGAAGATGAAAAAGAAATGGTACGACGCAGTGGTGGACACCTGGCAACTCACATTGATTATTTTTCCCGACGTGGGATTGGTTATGGGCTGAGCTATAAATATAAATTCAATTTTGGCCGACACCGGGGCGAGTGGCTACTTTATAATATCGGCGACAAAGACCGAAAAATTGAGGGTGAACGAAAGTATAGGCAACGCTGGATAGTGCGCATCTTACATCGGAGTGAAATCCTCAAAGACCTGGTCTTTCTGCTTAATATAGATGAATTCAGCGACCCGGAAGTTTACTGGGAATTTATGGGTCCATTTGAGAAATTTGGGAGTGAACGGCGTCCAGAACGCCGAGCACGTGCCTCACTTACCTGGCGACGGGATGATTTTATTGCCCGCATACTCGTGGAAATCAAAGACCGAATATCTCGCGACCGTGTGACTAACTTCTCTGACCCCGGCGATGATGACCTGGATTTTGACGAAGACCCGTATAATCTCTATGGCGATGACGATAATGAAGGACTGCCAAGAAAACGTTTTGGCAGAGTGACTAAACGGTATCCACAGATAACTTTTTCTACCAGAGAATTAAAAATTGAAGGACTCCCCCTGTATTACAACGCAGAGCTGAATATCATTAATAATCTTGATAGAGGATTGAATCTTATCAGTAAAGAAGACGATGCTTTTGTAAGGGGTGCAGACCTGTATCAACGGATAACTCATATCCTCAGGTTCAGTCCACGCTATACGTTGCTCAGTAAATTCGGTGTTGGGATTTCATATTTTCAGCGTGAAGACTATGATTATCATTATGATTTTCCCCCGGGTACAGTTTTTCCCACAGTTTTTGACAATATGGCTTATGCAGATGAGAACACTTTTTTTATGGGCAGGCGACGCAGAAGCCTGAAGGATGTTGAGCGGTTCACTGCCTATGCAGATGCTGAGTTCCGATTCAATGCACGGTTTACTGATTATTTAACCGGGTATCTGCGTTATAAATTCCGTGAATCCACTAAAGACTCACTTGGCGAATACTACGAATCTATTGGCGACCGCCACATAAAATCAGACCTATATAATTTCCGCACAAAGGAGCATTTTATTGAAGCACGTCTTAATTATTTTCTGGCGCAACCAAAGCTCAACCTCTATTTAACAGCCTGGCAGAACCTGCAGGGTAGGTCTGACATCTACGCCAATGAACGTCTCACACGGGTTGGACTGGGCTCTTTATATAAGAACCAGCTGGAGACCTTTAGCTGGAATACTTTTTTCAGTTATGAGCGTCGTCAGATATTTGACCCGACACATCCAGACGAGTTCCAGCAAGGAACAATCTATGGTAACACCACACTTACATATATTCCGAAACACAAACGCTGGTGGACAAGACTCTCCGCATCTGCTTACCATATTCTTGATGAAGGACCACTTGGCAGGACCAGGGGGATAGGTTGGTGGGCAACCGAATATGGCAGACGGAAAGAAAAATCAAGTTTTTATGAACAGGACACCTTCTATACGTTCACAGGCACTTTAGGCGGTAAGATTGGACCTAAATATGTGCTTGAAGGGACTGTGGGATATGACTCAGCCTATGATGGACTGAAGAATTTTAAACTGATTCTTAAACGAGACCTCCACGATTTTATAGCTCAATTCCTCTTTTCAGCCCGACGCTCGCTTTTTGATTATACCGAAGATGAAGACCGGCGTGGTGATAAGTGGGAATGGGATGTCCGATTTGCACTGGAGTTTAAAGCGCCTTTTAAGAGAAGACCAATTGGTGCCTCCACCATAAGCACACTTGTTGATACTTACAAAGAGGTACTTATTGAAGAAGAATTATAATAGCGATGTATGATTATTTTCTGATACCCCGTTTCTTCTCTATTCTGAATGGGCTTATTAATTGTCTCAATCTGAGTGAGGCGTGTACTGTGTTGGTATCGTCCTGAAAAATTACTATAAAAACAATTCTATTTGAGAATAACACAACTAATTATGGTCAGACGCCTACTTTCTAAAAAAGGACGCCCAAAATATTATCTGAAAGAGCAGACCTCTGCGATAGCCAGATTGTGGCGGGAAAAGGTCTGGCATCAGCGTCCCTTGCCGGATTTCCCTACCGATGCACAAATCCAGACCATTACAGGGTGTAATGCGCGATGTATATTTTGTCCAGCAGGTAAGACAAAGCGCAGAATCATCCCGGGACAAAAAATGCCTGAGAAATTGTACTACAAAATTATTGATGAACTGCTTGACCGAGGCATTACACGTATCAGCCCCTATCTGATGAATGAACCACTGCTGGATAAAAGACTTCCTGAGCTAATTTATTATATCACTCAGCGTAAATCCAACAATACATTTACAAAACTCAATACTAATGGGGCTTTGCTCACTGAAGATATGGCAAAAGGTATTCTGGATAGCGGGCTTGATAGATTAAATTTCAGTGTTCACGGGATAGTGCCAGAAATCTATGAGAAGACAATGGTGGGACTGAAACTTGACGTTGTTCTCCGCAATATAGACCGATTCCTTGAACTAAAACGCAATGGAAATTATAAGAAGCCACGAGTCCGCGTAACAATGGTTAAGACGCGTGTGCTGGAGCCTCAAATCCCACGTATTCTGGCATACTGGGGCGAACGCGGCGTTAAAGTGAACCTTCAACCACTGGAAAATCGTGTGAATAAACAAATAGAAAATCAAAAACTTGAACTTCGGGAGTTTGAGCCATTTACCTGGTGTAACAGGATGTTTGAGCAGGTTTACATCCTTGCTGATGGTAGATTGGTGCTTTGCTGTGTGGATTGGGAACAGACCACTATTATGGGTGATTTGCGCGAACAGACATTATATGAAATCTGGCATAGCGAAAAATACCGGAGATACCGCCAGAGATTCCTTGCCGGTGAACTTGATGGAATGCTCTGTGCAGGATGCAAAAAAGAATTAGCTTGAATACCTCCCCGACGGCTCATCCTCGAATTTCGCTAATCTCATTGTGCAATCTGGTTAATCTCAACCGGGAAATGTTATAACTTTCTCCAGCCCCGACCAGCTCGACTCAATACCGCTATTGACAAATGTTCACGGTTCAGCTATAAATAATCCTGTATTTGATTTTGCTCCTTAAACGGAGACCTAATCTCAGGTGTTAGGTAATAGCTCTTTAACAAATTATCATTTTTTCACCAGGCAAT
>JAGHBZ010000019.1 GCA_021160705.1 Candidatus Sumerlaeota bacterium | reverse complement strand
TTTCAAAGGAATAAATATAGCATCAGGAATTTGTTCTATTATAAAAGAGACCTGTGCAGTCATCCCCGGACGTATTCTTTTATCTAGCTCCTCAGGTTTTACCTTAATTTCAAAGACCTTTTGTGCGAGTTCGTCCTCGTTTTCTTCACTGGTGGAAATAGCACCAGCAGGAGAACGCCTGCGTTCTATCGCCACACGCCCGATAGAAGTAATCGTGCCTTTGATTACTTTGCCTTTGAGGGCATCAATGTTGATGTTCACTGGCATTCCCACGCGTATTTTGCTTATGGCTGATTCACTTACCTGAGTATAAATGAGCAAGGAACTAAGGTCAGGAATCTCAGCCAATGTCTGATTCTCAAAGACCTCGTCTCCTTCCTGGATTGAAGCCATCTTCCTCAGCCGCCATCGCCATCTCTTTGTAAGCACAAATACTCCACTTTTCGGTGCCTTGATTTCTGCAAGATGTAATTTCGCGAGGCACTCTTTTATCTTTTGTTCAGAGAGATTGCCTTTTATTCCAATGTCCTGTAATTTTTGGCGATTGATTTTTTCTTCTGTTTTAAGAGTCTCAAGTTTTTCCTGAAACGAAAAGTCGCTACTTCGGGTAGATAATTTTGCCGCTTTTACTTTACGTTCCGCATCGTCAATCTCGCGTCGGGGGATTAAACTTTGCTCCTTCAACGTCTCCAGCGTCTCCAGTCGACGACTTACCTCCTGGAGCTTTAAACGGTTAAACTCTAATTCAGCCTGTGCCAATTCCGCATCAATAGTATTATTCTTGATTGAGTTAAGTAATTGAGCTATAGAACTTTCAAGCTCCATCTTCACCGATTTCAAATTGGTCATCTGCGACTCTAACTGGTCAGCAATGTCTTCTGTATCTAACCAGATGACAGTCTGATTGGCTTTGACCTCTGAACCATCAGGCACAATTTTTAATACCTTTCCCCTGAACGGAGAGGTAATAATAGTCTTTTTCTCTGCCTTAAATACACCAAGCTCATCTATGCTTACCACGAACTCGCCTCGCTGTACTTTTGTACGGGGTAGCTGTTCCAGAGGAATCGAGCTGGAGTTAAGTGCCATTAATCCTACACCGACAAGTACCAGAAAAAGTACCCCGCCACTTATCCGCATATATTTTCTTCCAGGCTTCATTGGTATCATTTCGGCATTTTGCATTATACCAGTTAAGTATGTGACAATTTTAATTCTAATACAATAAAAAAACTCTTTCAATCTGTACATCTGGAGACTCACAAAATTAGATATGAATCAAACGCTCTAATTGAGGAAACTGAGTTAGACCAAACTTAGGTATAAAATTTTAGATTTAAACAAACGCAGATTCATTCCGGGCAACAATACGCCGTGCACGCTCCAGCTCTTCAGGATAACCGACCGGTATCCATTCCCCTTCGGCTTTAATGCATTTAATTCGCTTACGCTTGCCCAGGTTAACCACTGCCTCTGGAAGGTCATACTCACCATATCTGGAGACCTTCAATTTATCAATCTCGTCAAAAATCTCGCCACTCAATTTATAAAGTGCGGTATTGGCAAGATTAGATTGTGGGTTTTCGGGCTTTTCAATAATCTCTCTGAGATAGCCCTGAGCATCTGGGATAACAATACCAAATTTCTGAGGTTCTTTAACTTCTGCCACCAGCACACACAGATTATCTCCCAGACAACGATGGACGTCATTCTTCGCATAAATATTATCGCCCATAAGCAATAAGAACTCTTCCTCATCCTTTAATTGCTCGCGAGCGCAATTTACGGCGTGTGCTGTGCCAAGTTGTTTCTCCTGTGTTTTGTAAGTTATCTTTACGCCTTTATACTCAGCTCCAAAGTATTCTCTAATCTGCTCGCCTTTATAACCGATAACCAGTATCAGCTCGTCTACCTTTTGATACAATTGTTCCAGTGCATACCCCACTATGGGTCTACCGCAGACATCTATTAAAGGTTTAGGGATTTCATACGTCAAAGGACGAAGCCTCGTGCCTTCTCCCGCTGCCAAAATCAGTGCTTTCATCCTGTATTTCTCCTATAAGTGTTATATTAAAATTAAATACAAATAACATAACTCTTTCAGACCCATATAACCTCAATGTGTTCGGGGCATTGGGTCATCGGCTTGCTAAAGAATCACTTTGCAGGTTCCTTGATAGCCTTAATGATTTTAGGGTCGAGTCCCGGGAATTGCTCAAGATACTCTATGCGTTCCTCTGTCAGACGCTTTATTATGTTCTCAAATTCAATAGTACCGTAAAGCTTATACGGGTCATAACGTTTTATGTTAACGTTGGGTATTTCAACGGGCAATTCATAACCGATAATCGGGTCATAAATCCAGGTAATCGTATTGCGCATAATCGCCTCAACGATATTTAATGTAACGTCAGGCGTGATTTTTATGCCTTTCTCCACACCACCAACCTTACCGGTATTTAGCAGATAGCATTTTATGTTAGGATGTTCCTTGAGTATTTCATAGAACCTGTTTCCATTTATGTGTGGGTTATCAACGATAAAAGGGTCAAAGCACGGTACACGTTTGGATTCGCCGACACGTTGTGGGTCCTCAGCACTGGTGATAGCAGATTCCCCAAGCATCAGGAACGCCGCACTTTGTTCAGGACTGATTAATCGTCCTACTGGAGGCAGATTGTACCGCCGGGTGTTAAAAAACACAACATCTGTGTGATGTAAGTCGATTCGTAAGGAAGTATTCGGCAGGAGGTGTCGGGGTGCAATGGCTCTTCCATTGGTGGAGATAGACTGGTTGTCAAAATCAATCTCACCCTGCCTGGTCACAAAGACGTTCTCCAGAATAGCTCCTTCGGATGTGGCTGCCTTAAGCAGCTCTGGCTGGTCAGTGAGACTATCAGTCTTTGGATAGAAGTTTCGTTCAGTACCAAGTGCACTGGTATCCCGCCTGAGCAGGACAATATCATCCTGAAGAATCTCTACTCCTTCAGGTGAGACCAGGTCATGGTCGCACACCGTTATGGTGGTCTTGCCAGTGCCACTCAGCCCAAAAATGAGTACCCCTTCTTCTGAGAGCTGGTCGCCAATCATCAGACGATAA
>JAGHBZ010000172.1 GCA_021160705.1 Candidatus Sumerlaeota bacterium | reverse complement strand
CGGCTTAATATTGAAAAAATTAGCGAGCGCGTGGATGTCCTTCAGCGTATGCTGGAATACACACCCATTAAATCTCTATCTCCTTAGTATGCGATAATGAAAAAAGGAATAAACATAGGAATAATCGGGTTTGGTAATATAGGTACAGCGGTTGTACATTATCTTCGGGAGAATACCACGCTTATCAATACCCGCGCTGGTACGGAAATCCAGATTGCAAAGATTGCAGATATAGACCTTGAGCGTCCACGTGACGTGAAGGTTGAACCATCGCTATTAACCACAGACGCAGAGTCACTGATTAACGACCCATCTATTCATATAATCATTGAACTGATTGGTGGCATTGAACCTGCACGCACATACATAGAATCAGCTATCAGAAATAAGAAAAGTGTAGTCACCGCAAACAAGGCATTGATGGCAGAATGTGGTGCAGAACTCCTGGCTCTGGCTCGCTCCAATAACGTGCAACTGCGGTTCGAGGCAAGTGTAGGTGCTGGTATACCTATAATTCGTTCCATTCAGCAGGCTCTGGCTGCTAACTACATCACTGCTATATATGGCATACTTAATGGCACGTCTAATTATATCCTCACCGCAATGGCACAGGAGAAAAAAGAGTTCAGCGAAGCATTAGCAGATGCACAGGCACGTGGGTATGCAGAACCTGACCCCTCATTTGACGTGGAGGGAATTGATACCGCACATAAAATCGCAATCCTTGGTTCACTGGCATTTAAGCAGGATATTAAATTCAGCGATGTCCACATTGAAGGTATCACGCAAATTGAACACACAGACATCCTTTATGCCGCAGAGCTGGGCTATACAATTAAATTACTTGGTCTTGCTCGGATTGATGACCAGCAGAATGTAGAGGTATTCACTCATCCATCACTTGTGCCACAGGACTCGTTACTTGCTGCGGTCAATGGAGTCTATAATGGCGTGATGATTGAAGGTACTCCGGTCGGCAGACAGCTCTATTATGGTGAAGGTGCCGGTAAAGGCTCTACTGCAAGCGCTATACTAAGCGACGTGATTAGTATTGCTCGCTGGATGACTACACCCTCTGTCGCTACTGAAAAAGGTGTCCATATCTCTGAAGAAGAACTACCATCCATTCCCGTCGGATATAAGAAAGTTAAACCTATTGATGAACTGGAAGTGCCCTACTATTTTCGGTTCTCTGTGATTGACCGTCCCGGCACTATGGCTCGGTTAAGTAAGATTCTTGGCGACAACGATATAAGCATCGCTTCAATGATTCAGAAAACTATCAACCCGATGAACTACGCCACACTGATTATCGTCACACATCGTGCAAATGAGTCTGCAGTCCGCAAAGCCGTTAATGAAATCACCGCTCTGGACATCTGCGAAAAACCACCACTTATACTTAGAGTGCTTGAATTAACATAACCGCTGTCCGTCCGCGGAAAGCAAGACCAAGTGGATAGGCACCATCTTTTATCATTTCTATGTGAGAAGCGTATTGGCAGGATATATATCATTTTGCAAAATAAATACTGTAAAGAAAATTTGATGATACAGAGTCAATAACAAAAAATACTTCACCAGGAGCTGGCATCGTTGAGAGGTGTAAATGACTTTCATTAACACCTTGTTACAACGAGGTGAGAAAAAGAAAGAAGAAAGAATATTAGCACAATATATGTCAGAAATACCTGAACACAAATTCGGACTGGACACACTACCGGAAATCAATGATTTTCTTGCACTGCTTGATAGTTGTTTTTTACAGCCACGTGCACTGGCATTACCCACTCAATATTCTTTTGCGGTATCAGTGCTCTGCGACCTAAAGTGTCCGTACTGTCCTCGTCAGACCTATGGTGAGATAATTGAGTCCGGGTTGATGTCAATCAAGAAGTTTAGAACTCTGGCAGAGTACTTTAAGTTTTCTCGCTACACCGGTCTCTTCGGGTTAGGTGAACCGCTGTTGCATCCTGAGTTTTTCGGGTTCGTGAAGACCGTAAAGAACGTCAACGGCTATGCAGCTACCAGTACTCATGGGATGCTACTCTCCGAGCAGGTCATTGCTCAACTCCTGGATAGTGGATTGGACGAACTGGAGATTTCTATTGACGCTGTGAACCCTGAAATATTTGGTTTTCTACGTGCTGGTGCGGATATAAAGACCCTTATTAAAAACATCCAGCTCCTGCAGACAGAAAAAAAACGTCGTGGCTCTCGCAGACCGCGGGTCCAGATTGCCAGTGTTATCTCTGTCTATAACCTGAGAGAAATGCCTGCACTGGTGCGGTTGGCAAAACAACTGGAGGTTGAGAAAATTGTTTTTACCAATATGATTATCACGCACCCAGAAAATAAACACGTCTCGGTGTATCCTTCCGGAGCGTTCTCACGTATGCTCAATCGGGCTCAGGGGTTAGGCAAAAAACTTGGAATAGAAGTATGTTTCTTTTATCAAAAGCCATACCCCTGGCAACGTAAAATTTTCTCCGAAATATCCGGCGCCACTGAAGCTCCAATGGGATATGGTTGTCCTTTAATCTGGCGGTCGTTATATGTAGAATTGAATGGCGACGTGAAACCCTGCTGTTATTTTGAGGAAGTCTTTGGCAACTGTTTTGAGGAATCGCCTGAGCGGATATTTAACAACCCGCAATTCCGCCAGTTGCGGCAACAATTATTGAGTGGAGATTTACCACAGTCATGCGTGGATTGTGGCAACCTCGTCAAAATCACTGATGCGTATCTTGACCAGAAACTCGCTGAAGCAGAGATGAGATTACACTCGCTTCAATCACGCATTACCGAAAAAGAATTTAATCAACTCAAAAATTTGCTGGCAGAATTTTCCTCAATGGCTCACAATATAGTTTCAAAATAATGTGATTAAATTTTTCAAGATTTGTTAAAAACAGATGTG
>JAGHBZ010000186.1 GCA_021160705.1 Candidatus Sumerlaeota bacterium | reverse complement strand
GATATTTTTACGAAGAGTCAAAACAAAGTTATCAGTCAATCAGTTCAGGGGGTACGTGTGTAACTATTTTATCCTTATTGTAGTCAGTTTATTTCTTACATATAACTTTGTGGGTGCAGATGGTTTTAGTGGAGCTTTTATATGGCCCGGGGAGTCAAAGACCTGGGACCAGGGGCGTTGGTCACAGGAGCTCGCACTGATGCGCCAGATAGGGATGGATAAGGTGATTACCGCCTGGAGTGTTAATGAGACGAGTGCCTGTTATCCAACTTCTATTTCAGGTTTGACTCAGGACGGTGAAGACCAGATAGAGAAAATTCTCACGGATGCAGACGCACATAATATGGAGGTCTACATAGGTTTAGTGCTTCAGGACGCCTGGTGGTCACATACGGAGCAGACGTATCTTGAGAACCTTGCTAACTTGAGTAAAAGCGTTGCTTCAGAAATCTATTCGCTGTATTATTCCGGGCATCCATCGTTCAAAGGATTTTATCTCCCTCAAGAAATAGACAATGCTCGGTGGGTGGATGAGAGTGACCGTCAACGACTTGTGAATTATCTATTGAATCCGGTTGCTAACCACATCAAATCGCTGAATTCAGCACTAATTTTCTGTGAAGCCCCGTTCTATAATCCAGCATATCAACAGCCCGATGATTATGAGCAGTGGTGGATTAATACGCTGACAGATGTCCCAAATTTTGACCTTGTGATACCACAAGATGGTATTGGTGCAAATCCAAACATCACCTTATCGGTGGTTGAGAGTTATTTCACGGCGTTGCGACACGCCTGTGATGCAACAACCCGCTCACTGTGGTCAGACCTTGAGGTATTTGAACAGGTCGGGGTTCAGGACCCACCACCCACTATGGATAGAATTATGAACCAGATAGCGACTGAGGAACCGATTGTAGACCAGATAGTAATCTGGGAATGGGGTTATATCGCTCCGCATCATTCTATACGTGCACTGGATTTCTATAACAACTACAAACGCTGGAAAGAAGGGAAAAGTTTCCTGTCAAATGTATCTAACGGCAAATCATATTCATTAACTCCAGCGCCCTCGTCCTCTTATCCAGATAGCGGTGGGGAGCTTACAGACAATGAGGCACCTTACAGTTTCAGTGGACAGGTGGGGTGGCTTAACGAATCACCTGTTACCATTGACGTAGACCTTGGTGGTCAAGTCTCAGACCTTGTTAATTTTCGTGCATATTTTCTCAAAGACACGAGTAGTGATGTAGACCTTCCCGGCACTGTGACCGTACATCTTTCCTCAGATGGGGTTTCTTATTCGCCGGTTGGGACTCTCAGTCCCTTTGTAAAGGATGACCAGTCCATTAATCCATATCAGATAATTCTACCAACCCCAATAGCAGGGCGGTACATACGATATGAGATTAACTGCTCACCGGGGTGGATGATGTGTTGTGAAGTAAGTAGCTACGTTCCAGCGACACCGACGCCCACACCTACACTGACCCCTACACCGACCCCGACCCCTACACCTACACCCAATCTCATATCGCTTGGCAAATCATACACATTGTCCCAGCCCCCCTCACCATCATACCCGGACAGTGGCGGAGAGTTAACAGACGGAGATACATCGTTTTCCTGGTCAGCCCAGGTAGGTTGGGATAATCCTTCCGCAAATATAGAGGTAGTCGTTGACCTGGAGAATAATTATGGCATAACACGAGTAGAAGCGTATTTTATGCGTTCCGATGTATCAAGTGTTCATCTGCCAACACAGGTTGCCGTAGCCTGTTCCACAAATGGCATTGAATTCAGTAATCTTGGAACAATGAACCTGGGTTCTAATCAGGACGAAGCAATAAATGATTTTTACCTGGATACGAGTTCTACCTGCCGATACGTAAAAGTTATTATCACACCAGCCTCAGGGTGGTTGATGCTATGTGAAATAAAAGTTTTCGGAACATTAATTTCCTCAGTTGAAGGATGGGTATGCTTTTGACATTGAAGAAAGGAGAAGATGGAAAGACTATGTGTTTGGATACAAATAAAAATGGTTCTGAAATAAGGATAAAGGATGTCTCTCATTCGCTACACTTTCATTATCTTGTGGCACCAGAAAGACGTCAGGAATATAAGGAGGTTATACGTCAGTCTCTTATTAATTACCCCAAGGATACTTATTATGACTCCTCCAGGGGAGTAGAAAGCCACAATAAGGGGAGGAGTGCGGCGCTTTTCACTGGCACGTTTATGACCTTAGCTGAGACGAATGACGATGCTCATCGGTTTGACTACAAAAAAATGGAGGCAGACTTCACCTATATGAGAGACATCGGTTTTGACATAATAATTGCATTAACAGGGGTTGGGAATAAGATATGTTACCCTTCTGATATTTTACGACACCCACCGGAGGTGGATATTTTGGAGAAACTCCTTGAGCTTGCTTCGGAGTTTAACTTCCGTGTTTTTGTTGGATTACCCAATCTAATAGTGGACTGGATGATAGCAGGTGAGCAAGAGCTTTCAAATGTGATAAAAACAAGTAAACGTGTTGCAAGGGAACTCGTGAAAAAGTACGGTAATTATACTTCCTTTTATGGGTGGTACCTTCCGTATGAGTTGTGTAATGTCTTTGTTATGAGAGACTCAAGGGGACAGAAGCTTCCGTCGTGGATTGGGAGACTGAAAGAGGTGTGCAAAGAGGTAGCACCCGATAAGCCAGTAGCTATGGCACCTTACTTTACCACGATATTACAGATTGAAGAGTTTGAGGCATTATGGGATAAAATATTTAGAGAAACTGGAGTTGATATTGTTATTATGCAGGATGGCGTTGGAATATATGGGGAAGAGCGTATACGTGAGCTTGACGCACACTTTGCGATACTTAGCAATATATGTGCACGTCATAGGATTGATTTATGGGCGGATTCAGAGGTATTTCGTCAAATATCGGGTATACCTATAAATGATGAAGAATGGAGAGCTGTTCCAGCGGATTTTCAACGACTACGCCAGCAGGCTGATATACTGGCAAGATATGTATCAAAGATAGTAATTTTCTGTTTCCAGACGTATATGAGCCCCATTACATCGGAGAGAGCTGAGGAATTGTACAGAGACTACAAGGCGTATTATATCTCCAGGAAGGAACGTTAAAAATGGGTAAGGCACCATATACAAAAAGACCGACTATCAGAGATATAGCTCGTTTAGCAGGGGTCTCCGCCACGACTGTATCCAGGGTGTTGAATGGGGACCCACGCATCAGTGAAAGCACAGCCGCTACTGTAATAAAGATAGCAAAACAGATTCATTACCGCCCGAATATAATGGCAAGGGCGCTTGTAAAAAGTGGGAACAGGCTTGTTGGGCTCATACTTCGTCATATTCAAGGGTCATTTTTTTCAGACATTATTGCAGGAGTTGAAGAAGAACTCGAAAAGAGGGGGTATAGCGTGATTCTTCGTAATTCTGAAATGAAACCGCACACAGAGAAATTTCACTTTAAGGTGCTTCTTGACAACCAGGTGGAAGGAATCATCATCACACCAATAACCACTGAGGGAATCAACCGAAAAGCGTACAACGAAATTGTGGAGGCTAATGTTCCTCTAATTATGTTGGGCAATCCCAAGGTAGGAGTTAAGGCGCCTTATGTGAAAGTTGACAACGTTTTAGGTGGGTATCTTGCCGGGCGGCATCTGGTTGAGCTCGGGCATAGACGTATAGTATACGTAAGCCCAAATAGACAGGAGCTCTTTGTGCATTCAAGGACGTTACATTCAGAGAACCTTGAGCGATATGAAGGTTGTCGCCAGGTTCTTCGTGAATATGGGCTACTGGATGGGTTTTCAGTGGTTGACGCACCGAACGAGGTCATTTCAGAGGAGACCGTTGACAGGATTCTCTCTATCAAGCCACTCCCCACTGCCATTTTCACATATTCGGATATGATGGCGATTAAGATTATCCAGCTTCTTAAGGAACGGAACTATAGTATCCCAAAAGATTTTTCTGTTGTAGGATATGATGACCTGGATATAGCGGCACTGGTCGACCCCACGCTTACAACAATTGCTCAGCCTAAAAAAGAGCTTGGAAAGATTGCTGCTTTAAAGTTATTGGGCTTGATTGAGGGGAAGACAACTATGGAGAGCATTATTAAGCCGAAATTGATTGTGCGGAATAGTACTTCAAAACCCGCTACCCGCCGAAAATTATACTAAACGGTGTTTATACTTTTTTCCATTCATAAGTATGGTGTATGGGAAAGTGCAATAACCTGTGAGGTGTAATTTTGAATAAGAGAGTACGTAATCTCAAAAGAGGTATAATTGTTTCGTGTCAGAAGAAGGGAAACGACGAGCTGTTCTCTCCAGAGATTGCGGCATTTATGGCGCGCAGTGCCACATTGAGTGGTGCTGTGGGATTAAGGGTGGATGGTGCGGATTGTATTCGTGCCGTTAAATCCGTTAGCCCGTTACCAATCATTGGGATTTTAAAAAGAAGAGTAGAGGGAGTTGATGTCCGTATTACTCCCACGTTTGAAGATGCCCGTGAAGTTGCTGAGGCAGGTGCAGACATCATTGCCTTAGACGGTACACAAAGACCACGTCCGGGAAATCTTACTCTTGCCGAATTAATTCAAAAAATACATAGGGAGCTACGACTTAGTGTTATGGCAGACGTTTCCACCTGTGAAGAAGGCGTCAGGGCAGCACAGGCAGGAGCAGATTTCATCGCTACAACGCTCAGTGGGTATACTCCGTATACTATTCAGAGACCCAGACCTGATATTAAGCTTGTTCGGGAGTTGAAGCGGTCAGTAGATGTGCCAGTTATAGCGGAAGGTAACCTCCATACTCCCGGGCAGGCAGTAAAAGCTTTGCTGGCAGGCGCATACGCAGTAGTAGTGGGGTCGGCAATCACCTCGCCAGGAGAAAATACACTCCGATTCGTTAAAGCTGTAAAACCCCTAACTCAAGAGAACTCAAAGTTTGCCATTGTTGTTGACATTGGTGGCACCAAAACAGCCATTGCCTTGATGGCGTATGATGGCTCAATTAGCCAGCTCCAGTTATATCCAACTCCGACTCAAAAACCGAATCAGCTTATTGAGTTCCTGAGAGAAGCGATTCGGGATATTCTAAATCAGTATGAAGATTCTGCCATAACCGGAATTGGAATTAGCACGGGAGGAATCGTTGACCCACACTCAGGGACAATCCTACACGCCACTCCGCTTTTGCCGGGATGGATGGGCACACCTGTGGTGGATATTCTGCAGAGAGAATTTCAACTTCCTGTACGTGTTGATAATGATGGAAATATGGGAGCCATTGGAGAATATCTGTATGGTGCCGCTAAGGGCTCTGACCCATTGGTATTTATAGCTATCGGAACCGGGATAGGAGGGGGTGCAATTATTGATGGGCAACTCTTAAAAGGGAAACAGGGTGGTGCATTAAATCTTGGACATATACAGGTGGAGAAGGATGGGATTCCGTGTAATTGTGGTGGCAGAGGTTGCCTTGAAGCCTACTCTTCTGGCAGAGCCATTGAGCAGGCATATATTGATAAGAAAGGCGATTTGAGCACTGATTCAAACTTAATGGAAATTACCGCTCAAGCAATTTTTCAGCGATGTGCTAATGGCGAGAGTATGGCGAGGAAAGTCATTGATAGGGCACTGAGTTACCTAGCCAGGGGTATTTCAATATTAATTGAGCTGTTTGACCCGGAGGCAATTGTGTTAGGAGGCGGGGTAAGCGAATCGCTGGGAGAGTATCTTGACGAGCTCAGGACAAAGGTCTCCTGCGCTCATAGACTGTTTTCATCTGAGAACATCACTCTCTCCACCCTTGGGCAGAAGGCAAACCTAATCGGTGCAGGGGCATCTTTGCTGTTTAGTGTGTGAGGTGAACGAATGATTTTAAACCCTAAGCGATGTATAGATTTATAGGTCTCCAAAAATGGATAAGGAAAGGTGTAAAAAGTAATGAGCGTATTAAGGTTTTTACGGTTGAAATTAAGTACGTTAATTCTGGTGATATGTTTTGCGGGGATATTAGTTGATATTTCTGCAGTCCCACCAGTCCAGCAAAACATCACACTGGAGAATCGGCTGATTAAAATGGTAATCTCGCCCCAAAAGGGTGCAAGGGTTTTTGAACTCTACGTTCAGGGCAGTGGTAATCTGGCTCACAGTGATTATGGTTTCTTTTCCGACCATCCAATTGTTGATAAGTGGGATTTATTTCGCAATCTTCCCTATAAACTAGTAGAAGCAGACCTGCCAGAGCGTCTGATATTCAAAGCATCAGGGGGCGGAATTGAGTTAACCAAGGAAATCCGACTACACGCCGCCAAACCTCTCGTAACCATCTCTTACCAGATTAAAAATATAGGTTCATCTCCGGTGGAGCTGAGGAGTGCGTGTGCAAGTTTCCTGAAAGTGCCAGCATCTCAGACCGAAGTGCCTGTCGTAGCCTTCTGGAAATCAAAGGATGGCTCTCTGGAGCTTATTGACTCAGGGATAAACGTATATAAGAAATTCCCAGCCACCGAAACAATGACCCTGGGTGCTTATTATCCGCAACTGAAAGTTCAGGTGGTCACCGAAACAAAAAATCCAGCTTTGAGAGAGGTTCGCATCGGGGCAGCAAGTAAGTCGTACTTATCACTGGAACAACACTTTGAATTTAAAGGTCTTCAGCCGGGTGATACGGTTAAGTTCAGCATTACTCAAACCTTTACCGGGGATGCCGGGCCACCCCCGGGTGTCAAGCAACATCTTGCTGAGTGTAAGAAACGTATGAAGGAATATGAAAATGCTTTAAAGGAGCCGGTTAAAGCGAGTTACCCTGAGCAAAGGCTGGGCATATCCGGTGCGTTTTATAGTTTTTGGGATGTCGCAATTCCTATCAGTGCAAACAGGGAACTGGCGCAGAAAGAAATGCAGGCTATGAAAGATATTGGACTTGATACGGTAATTTTTGAGACTGGAAGCCGGATAGGGCTGATTTACAAATCTAAATATTATAAGACCATAAAGGGTTGTGAGAACACGCTGGATAACCTTATCCACTCAGCAGACGCAGTGGGACTTCGGGTAATTCTTTCACTTCCTGCGATTAATTCTGCGCCGTTTTTGCTGGAAGAGGACGAACTCTCTAAATTTGAGGAGCTGGTCAAAAAACTTGCAGAGGAACTATATGATAAGTATGGCAAAATCAAAGCGGTCTCAGGATGGTACATCCCATTTGAAATTTCCGATGCGATGCTCTGGGATAAATCCGACAAAAATAGAATTGCAGAATTTTACAGACGAATATCTGCCTATCTTCGTCAATTGGCACCTGATTTACCGGTTTCCATAGCGCCATACTTTTACGCGGATGTCCCACCTTCGGAATTTAAAGCAATATGGAAAGATTTTCTCAATCTCTCCACAGTAGACGTGCTTATGATTCAAGATAGTGTGGGTGCTTTGAATGTTTCCGGGAGTCCAAAGGAGCGATTAAAACTACTCCCACCGTTTCTCAAAGCATTGAATGAAGCCTGTGCAGAGACAAAGGTAAAATTCTGGCTTGACCTTGAGATATTTGAGCAGATTCACGGTCCACCACTGGATGGCGAACCCTGGAGCGCAAGGGTAGCGGATTTCGAACGGATAAGACGCCAACTCGAGATTGGTCAACAGTTCGTTGAAAAAATTGTCTGCTATGAATTTGCCCACTACTTAAGTCCGAACGGAATTATTCCCACTACCGCTGAGAGCGCCAGACAACTCTATTATGAATATATGACCTACAGGGTCAAGCCAATCAGTGGGACATTTTTCCAGCCTTCACCGCATAGCCCACTCAAAGGAAATCTGGAGAAGTGGAATGCAATGTTCTCTGAAATGAAATCACTTGGTATGGATACCTTTATTATACAGTGGACGGTCAGAAATAATGTGGCATTCTACTCATCAGACCTCTCCTGGATTAAAGAACAACAGACGGATATTCTGAAGATAGCTCTGGATATGGCTAAGAAATGGGGTTTTGATGTCATTATTGGGCTGGATTTTAGCGACAGGTGGTGGAAAAACGAGCGTGGTTACCTAGAGAAGGTCGCAGAACACAACCTTGAGATAATTAAAGAAATTAAAGCAAAGTATCTGCCTCATCCTCATTTCAAGGGATGGTACATCCCGCAGGAGATTAGTAACTATACGTCAACAATTCCAAATCTTGAACCAGAAATAAGGGATTTCTTAATCAGAATGGGGAAGATTCGGGATAAGGAAACACCATCAGCCACTCTTTCGCTTGCACCTTTTTTCAACGCAACAGTGGACTCGTTCTCTTCAGCTGATGAATACGCACAATGGTGGAAACGAGTCGCTACTGGCACAGGGCTGGATATTATTATGCTCCAGGATGGTATAGGAGCACACCCCGTTTCCTTTGAAAAGATGCAGTCCTATTTCATTGCTCTGCGCAGGGAACTCAAGGAGTCAAACATAAGCCTCTGGTCAGACCTTGAGATATTTGAGTTTGTCGGCAAAGGGAAGAATCGCAGACTTTTACCAGCAGAATTTGAGCGCGTTAAAGGACAACTTCTTTCGGAGAGTCTGCTGGTGGATAAGATTGTGTGTTTTGCTTATCCAAATTACGCATTTTCCATACTTGGCGATAGGCAGAAGGCACTACACGACCAGTACGCTGAATATATTCAGCACATCGTCGGTAGAGCAGAAAAAACCAAACGGAAGAATTAATCAGAGTTTTTATAGAATCGTTTTGGAAAGGAGATAAGTGAGATGAAACCTATAACTGGCAGCTGGTTTGAGTTCCAGCACTTTTCTGAGATTGAAGGTAAATACTGGAATCGTACCTGTGAACAGTTTACGGGTAAGGACTGGGAGCAAAAGATTGAGGAGATGTCAGAGCTCGGAATAGACCTCCTTGTCCTGACGAATGTAGCCTGTCATTCTAAAGCCTTTTATCCGACGGATATTTTCCCACAATATCCTCTCAAATGCCAGGAACCCGTTGAAGTGATGTTGCGGACAGCAGACAGATTGGGAATGAAATGCTTTATTGGAGTGGGGTTCTTTACCCCAGCCAATAGCCCGTTGAGGCTGATTAATAGTCAGAAGGAGACAAAAAGACGACTCCGGGCGATTGAGGAGATTGCACAACGTTATGGAGGACATAAAAGTTTCTACGGGTGGTATTTGCCACATGAGGCGTACATCAATAAGTATTTCAATGACGAGTTTATTGAATATGTCAACACCTGTAGTTCAGTTGCAAGAAAGGCAAAAGAGGGGAGTAAAATTCTCATAGGACCTTACGGCACGCGAACAGCTGTCCCGGATAGCACGTTCATCAAACAGCTTGAATCTCTGGATGTAGATTTTATTGCCTATCAGGACGAAGTGGGCGTTGAGAAAAGCAAAGTTGAGGAACTCGCAGGATTTTATGAAGGTCTGCGTAAGGCTCACGATTGCGTGCCCAATGTGAAACTCTGGGCTGATATAGAGATTTTCCAATTTGAAAGAGCAGTCTACCGCAGTGCCCTTATTCCAGCACCCTTTGAGAGAATTATGGCTCAGATTAAGGCTGTCTCGCCGTTTGTGGATAAGATACTGGTATACCAGTATCTTGGAATGATGAACAAGCCGGATTCACCTGTATTTGTCGGACATCCGAACTCTGCAGTCCTGTATTCGGAATATCAAAAATGGCTTAATCAAAAGGAGTTTTCGCATTCTGAAGCTGAACAAAGCCAGAAAATATGACAATTTGGGTTGGCAAGTTTCTTTAAGTCCCCACCGAGAGTTTTTGTGTTTAGGTAATGTGAGTTAGCTTGAACGTACCAAAAGGAACAGAAGATGAGTAAATTATGAGATATTAAAAATAAAATACTCATAAGAGGAAAGGAACTATGCATCACGTTCCCAAAGTAGACGCCATTATTGTTGGATTGTATTTAGTCTTATCTTTTGTGGTGGGTGTATTCGTTGCCAGGATTCTTAGAAGGGGGACTAAGGGCGAAGAAGGGTACTTTCTTGCTGGTCGTAGGATGCCGGGTTGGTTGACCGGGATATCCACAGCGGTGACCGCAATGAACGCAGATGTAGCCCCGGCATATTGCGGGATGGCGGTGGTCGTCGGACTATCGGTCTCCTGGTTTTATCTCTCTCGTTTTGGTCTGGGTATGATGATAGCGGCTATGCTGTTTGCGGTCCGCTGGAGACAACTAGGAATCTCAACTGGTCCGGAATTTTATGCACTTCGGTTTGGCGGGCGTGGGGGGAAATTTATGCGGGTTTATTCATCGCTTTTTAGTGTTTTTATAGGAATGGTCCCCTGGATAGGAGCCGGTATGCTTGGTGTACATATGATTTTCGGACCGATTTTCGGGATTGACTCCAAAGTGGTCACACTTTCAATAGTTCTGCCAGTTCTGGTTATTTATGTATGGATTTCAGGTTTTTCGGGTGTTGTTATCACCGACCTGTTACAAACAGCAATTATTATCTGTGCAAACATAATGCTTATGGTCGCAGTGCTTATACATTTTGGGGGTCCAAATGGTCTGGCAGAGAGTATCGTTGCTACACACCCTGGTGAATATAAGGAGATTCTCTCCACGTTTCCTGTCCCCGGGCATCGTGTATTTGGACCGCTTGTTGTGCTTGCCTGGTTCATTGTTCCCACTATCGGTATAGGCGGTGGTGTCGGCACAGAAGGACAGCGTATATTCTCCACCCGTGACAGCAAGGAGGCAGCAAAAGTGTGGGTATGGGGCGAGATTGCACTTTTTGCGATGCTTCTTTTACTGACGTTGCCCACACTGGGCGCAATAGCGAACTATCCGGAATTGTACCACGCTGAACCCGCAGAGCGAGAGACCGTGTATGGTCTACTCTTGAAGGATTATCTTCCTATGGGTTTTCTGGGTATTGCGCTGGCAGCGCTTCTTTCCTCGGTTATGTCCACAATTGATAGTCATTTGAACTATGGCTCCCAGACGCTTCTAAATGACACGTACCGACAAATATTCGGTGACCCGGGTCCAACGAAATCGCTCTGGATTGGTAGACTCCTAATGTTAGTTGTGCTGGGGAGCTCAATCCTAGTTGTCTTCTTTTCAAAATCACTAATTGGGATTGCAATTCTACTGGCGGGTCTTTTTGGTTCTGCAGCTACTTTTCAATGGGGGCAATGGTGGTGGTGGCGTGTTAATTTCTGGTCGTGGTGCTCAGCTATGATTGGTGGTCCGTTTATATATTTTGGGCTTGGGTATCTTTTGAGGACCTGGAGTTGGTGGCAGTCGCAGCTGGCGCGGGGTGAGTCAGCCCAGCAGGGTATGGCTATGCTACAGGCTGTCATTTCGCTGGTTAGCTCAACAGTAATATGGGTTATTGTAACATTGTTGACAAAACCTGAAAATATGGAATACCTCAAAAAATTCTACCGAAGAGCACGCCCAATGGGGTGCTGGGGACCGGTTCGGAGAGCAATTATTGAAGAGGAAGGAGACGTCCTGCCACCGCCTAAAAAACTCATTGCTCCCGGGATAGGCGTTGCACTGCTTGGCGCAGGCTGGGTAGCCTTTGCGGTTCTGGCTATCTCAGTGTTTTTTGTAGGACGGTATCAGGAGGGACTGCTTTATGTGGTTCTGTCTGTGGGACTTGGTCTGGTGTTTAAGCGAGCTTTCAACTGGCATCTTAAACGGCTTGAGTAAAGAGGATGGAGCCACAACGCATCGTGTGGACACAATTGTAATCTTAAGCAGGATACTGAGGTGAGTTACTGAATGTCTAAAAAAGACCTGAACATTGGAATCATTGGGTCATTCTCAAGCTATGTCTTTCCGCTTATATTCATTTTTTAGACCGTGTGGATTATAACAGACTTCCGCACAGAAAAAAAGAAAAAATCTGGTGCTATTAGACTTATGCCTATTTTGGAAGGCTTTTATGGAGTTACTAATATTCGAGATTTTGGTAACTTATTCCTTAACGTCCAGAAATGAAAGATGGAGAAAAATAAACAATAGGAAAGTATTGTAAGAGCAAAAGTAACCACGAATAAAAATAGCACTAACTTATTGTAAGTCTTTTACCGTCAAAGAATTTCATAAAAATCTCTGCATATTTCTTTTGGAACATCCGTGATAAGAGGGAAAAAAAGAGGCGTCTCTTCACGGAAGAAGAGACGCCTTTTAAAAATTCAACCAGAATAATCTTTCTTTTATTCTGAATTCAGGTAATTGAGATAATCCGAGTATAACTCAACACTGCCAGGCGAAGTCCCGCCCTGATTCTGACTCATATAAGTCGCATAGTCAAAGGCAATGAAATCATCCACATATTTCTGTTCTAATTCAATCTGTGTCTTGATTCCCGGGTATCCATCGGGTGAGGAGTCAGGCACAGTGCCATCTATTACATCCAGCTCTGATAGCAGAAAGTGAATACCTCGGTTTTCAGGTGTGAATTCAAACAGCACCCATCGTGCGGATTTTTCTTCGCCTTCCCAGACATAACGCCGAATGCACTCAGTGCCTACGTCAGTTGTTGTCGCAGTCCACTTTATGATAAGTCCGCTATTATACAATAGAATTTCTCCGTCTCAGTATTACCCATCACTTTATTTATAAAATCTCCTAAATCCTTCATAAAGAGAGGAAAACTGCTTGATAAGGGAAGTAGATGTAAGTGGTAAAAGGACTATATGTGACATTCGAGTAAAGACGTTCCTTGTTGTGCTGAACATTGTACTCGGGCTCAATTGGAAATGTTCGAGATTACCTAACCAGTTTTAGATATTTTAAACTAAGGGTATGCATTAAGTTTGGGACAATTCAATGTGGGAAAATATCAAGGTATATTCATCATTTCTTCTTAAGAGATTATAAAAAGACATCCAACCCGCTTGCTCTTAATTTGTGCAATCGTTTATCTTAATAATTACGAGCAGTTTACCAGCTCGAGTGAAATCGTACGTTTTGTATTTAGGCTCTTTAGTTTATTGTAGAATACTGATAATATTAGATATTTCAAAGAACAAACGTCGCTCTTCTGCACCGGAATCGGTGATTTTTTCTGTAGAATATGCAAACGTTAATTTAACGATTTTTCTACCAATATTGCCTATCCGAAGTAAATAAAAAAAGCTAATTACAAAAAATTTTTAGCCAGCCGAAACAAAAGAAATTTTAAAGAAACACTCAGAAAGAATATGCTCTAACGGAGATATTTAGAAAAGGCTTAAAAATTGGTGGAATTCAAAACATTTCAGTTTAATTTCTGGGTAAAAAATTTTTTGTGAAGACTTCTTAGCTGAAAAAGACCGGTGGCAGGAAAGAAAGAGTAAAAATACTGCTCTGAGTGAATACTTTAAAACACCACAACTAAAAGAGCATTCACAGACATAGGAGAGACACTGTTTTTATGGATGGTGCCGGGAGCGGGACTTGAACCCGCACGTCCTCGCGGACCCCACCCCCTCAAGATGGTGTGTCTGCCAATTCCACCATCCCGGCACCTGAAAAAGGAATATTTTATTGGGGATATTTACTTGACTTCAGGTAACAAAATAAAGTATACTTTACATAAGTTTTCTAATTCAAGAAGAAAAACAAACATTTTGCTTCTTTGAAAACACAATCCGAGAGAGAATGGGTACGGCACAAGCAGGCTGACGCCAGGAAAGTTCGGGTTTTTGGGGTTTCGTGTGGGGGTGTAGCAACACGAAAGCTCAAAGTCCCGAACACCATTGTTCTGGCAGACGTCAGAAGCCAGCCTGCTTTGAGCTGGGATACACCCTTCTCACTCTCTGTATAAGGACTGCAAAGCCCGATAGGCAACCCAGGAGTATTAGTGTTTATTTTGCCCGCGGACGAAGTAATATGCACTCCTTGAGAGGTGGTGTACTCGCCAGCACCATATTTTTAACTTCGTATCCTACATTTCTCTCTCCAATACTTAGTCAGGAGGTTTTAGTTATGAGTAATAAATTGGTGCTCCCTTTTGGTACGCAGGAGCTGGTGGTAGAGACTGGAAAAGTCGCAAAACAAGCCGATGGAGCAGTGACGGTGCAGGTAGGTGATACAGTTGTGCTTGTAGCTGTAGTTTGTTCCAGAGAGCCTGTGGAGGACATTGATTATTTTCCATTAATGGTAGATTATCGGGAGCGATTTTATGCGGCGGGGAGGATTCCCGGGAGTTTTTATCGGCGTGAGGGCAGACCGCAAGAAGGCGAGGTTCTTAAAGCTCGTCTTGTCGACCGAGCCATACGTCCTCTTTTCCCTGAAGATTTTCGCTACGAAGTCCAGATATATGTCTCGGTACTTTCAATGGACCAGGAGAACCTGCCGGATGTTTTAGGAATAGTGGGTGCCTCAATTGCCCTAAACATTTCTCCTGTTCCTTTCAGGACACAGGTAGCCGGGGTAAAAGTTGGCATAAACTATGGCAAGCCAGTCCTGAACCCTACGGTTGAGCAACTGGAAAAAAGTTCACTTAATCTTGTGGTAGCAGGAACTAAAAACGGAATCATTATGATTGAGGGGCACGCCAAAGATATAGAAGAGAGATACGTACTGGAGGCAATAAAAGTCGCCCAGGAGGAAATCAAAACCCTCACTGCAAGGATGGAAGAATTCTGTCGGCCCTTTGAGAAGGAGAAGCTCCCGGTGAGCACGAGAGAGATTCCTGAGTCGCTAATACAGGCTGTGACCGACGCAGGTGAGCCGATTATTGACGACCTGCTGACAATCGGAGACAAACAGCTCAGAGAGAAAAAAGCCCGTGAAGGGCTGGAGTCAATCTTAATAAATCTCTTAGAGGCTTATCCAGAGCAGGAAGCCGAAATCACTCATATCTTTAATGAACTATTTAAGCGTAAGATGCGGCGGAAGGTTCTGGATGAGAGACGCCGTGTAGATGGGCGTGGTCTGGATGAGATACGTCCCATCCATTGCGAGGTGGGTGTATTGCCGAGGACACACGGCTCGGCTATCTTCACCAGGGGACAGACACAGGCACTTGCTACAGTGACACTCGGCACCCCTGAAGATGAACAGATGATTGATGACCTGCTGGGTATCAGCAACAAACGATTTATGCTTCATTATAATTTCCCCGCATATTCAGTGGGAGAAGTGAGACCAGTGCGAGGTCCCGGAAGAAGAGAGATTGGGCATGGAGCCCTTGCAGAAAAGTCTCTTGAGGCACTTATTCCGCGAAAAGAAGATTTTCCATATACTATTAGAGTGGTTTCAGAAATTCTTGAATCCAATGGCTCTTCATCAATGGCGACGGTGTGTGCAGGATGTTTAAGTTTGATGGATGCGGGCGTGCCTATTCGTGCACCCGCTGCCGGAATTGCCATTGGATTGATAAAAGAAGCGGACGAGTCTGCTTTGCTTACTGATATTATCGGGCTTGAAGACCATTTCGGTGATATGGACCTGAAAATAGCAGGTACACGGAACGGAGTCACTTCGGTTCAGATGGACTTAAAAATAGAAGGGATTGAGTTTGACCTGCTTGAAGAAGCATTCCAGAGGGCAAAATCAGCGCGACAAATCGTGCTTGAGAAGATGCTTACCGTGCTGGAGAAACCCAGAGCTGAACTCTCTCCGTATGCACCAAGAATTAAAGTGCTCAAGATTGACCGTGATAAGATTGGCGAGTTGATTGGTCCTGCTGGCAAAGTCATCAAAAATATCATTGAAAAGACAGGTGTCAAGATTGACGTAGATGACGATGGCACGGTCTATGTTGCCTCCACTGATTCCAAATCAAGTGAACGAGCGATAAAGATGATTCTGGATATAACAGCGGATGTTGAAATAAACAAGGTTTACGTAGGCAAGGTAGTTAAGGTTACCTCATTTGGGGCATTGGTGGAGATACTCCCCGGGAAAGTGGGACTGGTTCATATATCAGAGCTCGATAATCGGCGAATCGCACGTGTGGAAGACGTCTGTCGTGAAGGAGATACTATTATGGTGAAAGTTATAGACTTTGACCCGGAAACAGGAAAAATCAGGTTAAGCCGTCGCGCTGCACTCGGCGTTAAAGAACGACGGTTTAAATAAGTGATAGTTTATTGAGAACACTCCCATTTCTGAGCCTGTCAGTTTAAGGCGAAATAAATGCAAACGTAGTGTAGCAGGCATAATTCTGGATTAAAAAAATTTTCTTTCTTTGAAACTACGGATTGAGACAGAAAAAGTACTTATCGCTAACCGCTATCCTCAACCGCCAGTGCCCTAACCGGTATCGGCTAACCGCAAACCGCCAGCCTGCTTTTTCTACGTTATTCTGACAAGTGTAGTGTTTTTTATGGTCATTTGTGTGTATCTTGGTTTCTTTTTTCTGCGTATTTTCTGTGCTCTCTGCGCCCTCTGTGTCTTATTTTTTCGTGGGCGTTCGTAGTTTCCCCATTTCGTACACCGCTTCACGAATCTCCGTCTCCCTCGCACAACGAGTTAAAAAAAGCGAGTTTTACTCCTGCCATCACTTTTTATGGATTTCGCTGAATTTCTTTTGATGCATCCGGGGCTATTGAGTGGAAGTTTTAGGTGTGAGGGCATAGTAGCGAACAAAAACAGCTATATCGTCAGTAGCAGGACTGCCTTTGCTAAAGATTCCGTCGGGTCCGTTGCTTATAAGTTTCCCTGCCACGTTGCCTGAAACAGGGCTCTTGTGGAGTATGTAGTGTATTTCATTGCCCCATCGGTCTTTGGGAGGGACATCGCCATCGTAATAAGGTCCATTCCAGCCCGCAACTCCCGGATTCTTCACGAGTGCATTAAATCCCTGTTCTTCTGAGGGGATGACACCAGTATCTATATAGAACTTTTCAAAGGCGCGTGCGAGTTTACGGAGTTTTGCCTCCTCACGATTAGCCAGGATACGTTGATTGGTCTCGCTTACGAGTTTTTCATAGCGTTTCATATCCTGAGCGTGTTGTTGTGCCATAGCATCAATTACCTGCCCCCCGATTGGGAACCTGACGGCAATACTATGAACCTCCAGTGTCCACTTATCCCAGAAATCCCATTCTTCGCGTTCTTTTGGGTCAACGGGTTGCGGTGCAGAGAGGTGTCCCTGTTTATCCACCACTACTGCTTTCATTTTTTCCACTTCAATGGTTTCCTTGGTCTTATTGCTAATAGTTTCGACCGTACCTTCAAATACCGCTACACGTGAACCTTTT
>JAGHBZ010000423.1 GCA_021160705.1 Candidatus Sumerlaeota bacterium | reverse complement strand
TTATCCTCCATCTTTCATTTCTGGATGTCAAGGAATAAGTTAACAAAATCTTGAATGTTAGTGGCTACGTAAAAGACCCCAAAATTAGGCATAAGTCTAATAGCACCAGATATTTATATTTTTTTCTGTGCGGAACTTCCGTTGAAAGTGCGGAAAGTGACACTCCACAAACCCGCTTCAATCCTTACTCAGGAGAACTCTACCCATCCAGCTGCAAAATCTGGGATTAATGGTTGCGGAAACAGGGCTCAGGACATCTCCTCGTCCTCATCCTCAGGTTCTAACTCTTCGTCTTCTTCTGCCTCCACCTCTTCTTCCTCTTCTTCAGATAGAGATGCCTCCTGTGGTTCAATTAAAGTAATTGGCATCACCAGAAAGAAATAATCAGTTTTACCTTCACCATTGAAAATAATGGGTTCCTCATTTGACTTAATCTTTATGAGCACCTCATCTTCATCAACTGCACGCACAATCTCCTGGAGGAATTTATGATTAAAAGCCACCTCCACCTCCTCGCCTTTATACTCCACAGGCATCGTGCCTTCATAAGAGCCAACGTCATAGCTCATTGCTGATAGCAACGCCTGCTCAGGTTGAAATTTAAACATAACTGCATGTGTTTTTTCCTCGCTAATTATTGCAGCGCGTCTTATGGCTTCCAGTAAAACGTCTCTACTGACTTTAACGATATGCTTGAACTCTTTAGGTATTACCAGCTGGAATTCCGGATAGGCACCTTCAATCTTGCTGGTAATGATTTTCACGCGTCCGAGGTCAAATGCAATCTGTCGTTCTCCGAAATGTATCACCACTTCACCTTCAGCAGATAGGATGTGACTCAGCTCGGACAAGACCTTCTGAGGAACAATAGATTCGTTCTCTGCTTCGCCTGTAATGTCGGAAACTTCGGTCTCAACATATCCGAGTCGCTTGCCATCAGTACCCACGCAAATAAGCCTTGAATCCTTTAACCGAAACAGACCACCCAGCAGTACACGGCGCGGTTCACGAAGCGGAATGGCAAAAAGAATTTTCCCTATGGCTCTCTTCAGCCCCTCCTGAGAGAGTTTAAACGATGTAACTGGTTCTATCTCTGGCCAGCTGGGGAACTCCTCAGGTGGCATCACTGCAAGCCGGTATGTGCTATTCTGACATTGAATTTTCAGGCGATTTTCCTCCTGTTCCATCTCCACGGCATCCTCAGGTACTACTCGGACGATGTCTAACAGCTTGCTTGCGGGTACTGTAAGTTTACCTGCGTCGGCAACATCACCGTTTATGATACAGCGCACGCAGGTCTCCAGGTCGCTGGCAATGAACTCCACCTCACCGCTAATCTCTGCTGAAATCAAAATGTTACTTAATATTGGCAGACTACTCTGCGGGTTCACAACACTATGCACCACATTTACTGCATAACTAAGGTCTTCTTTGTTAAAACTAACTTTCATATTCGCCTCCGGGATTTCGGAATCACTCACCGTAAGAGTGATTCCTTTATGATTAAGATTTTAGCTCACTCCTGTGTTACAAATAATGAAACAATTCACTGTTAATAAAATAAATTTATCAGGCGACGTTATCAGATACGCAAAAATCGTGCAATAAAATTCTGCACATTCTAATTCATAGGCTCAATACTCCTGCCCCATCTCCTGAAGAGAAACTCTTCTTATTGTTCCTCAACCAGCACAGTTGCCAGACACACTATACCTTCTCCTCTGCCGATAAAACCCAATCCCTCTCCACGAGTCGCTTTAATATTAATCGCACATTCTAATCCCAGTACACTCAGCAGGGATTCTTTCATCTGCGGGATAAACGGCGCCAGCCCGGGCGCTTCACAGACGACAGTGGCATCTACGTTTACTATCCTGAAATTTTTTGAGTTCATCATCCTGACAACCTCAGCGAGCAAAACCAGACTGGAGATGTTTTTGTACTGTGGGTCTGTATCCGGGAAATGAGTACCAATGTCGCCTTCACCCATAGCACCAAGTATAGCGTCGCAGATGGCATGTGTCAGGGCATCTGCGTCTGAATGTCCGCTAAGCCCTCGGGAATATGGGACCTTCACACCCCCAAGCACAAGCTCACGCCCTTCAGCAAACGGATGTATATCTATTCCAATTCCTATACGCATATTTAATCACTTCTGAGTTCCTATTGCGAAATTGTGTAGATTCTTACGTTGACTTTCTCCTTCTCTTTTTCCGTCTTTTTAAAGCCCAGGGAATAAATCTCTTTCACTCACCTCTCAGTCTGTCAGAAATGTTAGTTTTATCTTCTGGGCAAAACAGGTGTTTATTTCATTTGACAATTTCCTCATCATACTGGATGATAGTATAAAGTTATTACATCACAAGGGAAAGAACAATGAGATTTACCACGATTGTTTTACTAACTGCAAGTTTATTCATTATGTCTTTCGGGGAGGATACTATTATGGCAAAAAATGTTAGACCGTGTAGTGGTGCGGGGTTCTGGTTTCCTGCATCGCCCGCAGAACTGAAACGTGAAGTCCAGCAATATCTTAATCTTGCCCCGAAGTCCTCGCTTCCCGGAACTGTAGTCGGCATCATCTCTCCGCATGCCGGGTATCGCTACTGTGGCGAGGTTATGGGTACTGTTTATAATACAGTCAGGGGCAAAAAATATAAGCGCGTCATTATTCTCGCCATTTCCCATTCGTATCCTATAAGTGGGCTCTCTGTATTAAAGGTAGATGCTTATGAAACGCCATTGGGCGAAATCCCGGTTGATAAAGAGATGCGTGATGCTCTCCTAAAACATCCTCTTTTTCAGACCGTTGCTCCTGCGCATACCCGTGAACATTCTGACGAGAATCAGTTGCCTTTTCTTCAGACTGTGCTCGAACCCGGATGGCAGATGGTTAGTATACTTGTCGGTGATATTTCTCCTGCAGAGTACGATACCGCCGCTTCCCTTATTCGCCCTTTTGTTGATGACCAGACACTTATTGTCGCCAGCAGCGATTTTACTCATTATGGGTTTCAATATGGCTATGTTCCTTTCACCAAAAACGTTAAAGAGAATTTGTATAAACTTGATGGTGGTGCCATTGATAAGATTATTGCCAAAGACTTTACGGGTTTTCGTTCTTATCTGAAGGAGACCGGTGCAACCATCTGTGGAAAAAACCCCATATCTTTAATGTTAAAAGTCCTGCCAGAGGACGCTACAGGAAAATTGCTCAAATATATGACCTCTGGAGATGTGACCGGCGACTACGATATGGCAGTCGGGTATGCAGGGGTCGTGTTTTATAAACCTGTCGCACAGCAGAAAGAACAACAACAGAAAAAAAGCCAGGAAAAAAAGACCGAAAAGAAACCCGAACAGATTAAACAACAGCCTGAGCAGGAACACCACAAGGTCATTGAACCAGAAGAAAATAAACTCACTGCCCCGGAACGAATTACATTGCTGAGGCTTTCCCGGGATGCCTTACAGAGTTTTCTTGAGACGGGCAAGTTTACCCCAGATTTAAAGAAGTACTCCATTACCCCTGCACTTGAACGAAAATCTGGAGTGTTCGTTACGCTTACCAAAAATGGACGACTCCGGGGATGCATTGGGTATGTGGAAGGGATTAAACCCCTATGGCAGGCTGTGATTGATAACACACGAAACGCCGCATTTGAAGACCCAAGATTCCCGCCAGTGAAAATGAAAGAATTTGATGATATTACGATTGAGATTTCGGTGATGACGCCACTTCGGCAGATAAAATCTGTGGACGAGATTGTCGTGGGTAAACACGGACTCGTCATTGAGAAGGGATTCCAGCGTGGTCTGCTCCTTCCGCAGGTACCTGTGGAGTGGGGCTGGGATAGAGACGAGTTCCTGGTACATATCTGCCAAAAAGCCGGACTCCCCCCTGATGCCTGGAAAGACCCTGACTCTAAACTGTTCGTCTTCAGCGCCCAGGTCTTCAACGAAAACGACTTCCCAGAACTCAGAAAAAAATAAGAGACTCCTCTCAACTTTTTGCGACAGTTCAAATTCAGCCTGTTCTTTAGATATGTTCTTAGAACAGCAGTTTTGCAAAAATGAGGTCAAGTTGCCTCCACATTGTGGGAAATTAGTTATTGTTTGCAGGGAATAATTTTGTTGAAGTCTCCGGAGAGCTTCTTTAAAAATACGTTTAGTATATTACCGTCGGGGTTGAGGAGAAGGAAAGTGATTAATTGCTTGCAACCCAACGCTGTGTCCCTATGGGGACGTGCCCTAACGGTCGCCTAACATAGCGTATACGGCTCACTTCGTTCGCCCAGGTTCTTCGGGCATCACAAACAGCGGAGCTGTAGGGCGAGAGGCAGAATAAACATAAAGGACAAGACTAAATGGTTGGAACTATGAACACAAGAGACGTGCTTGAAGCATTCAAGAAAGAAATTAAGAAGATATACGGTGACAGACTAAAACAAATTATACTCTATGGTTCATACGCGAGGGGTGATGCTACAGAGGATTCCGACATAGATTTACTCATCGTCCTTGAAGGAAAAGTGAAACCAGGGGTGGAAATTGACAGGATGATAGATGTACTCACGGAAATGAACTTAAAATACGGTGTGTTAATATCGGTTTATCCAGCTTCAAAGGAGGATTTTAAGAAGGTCAATAGTCCCCTGTTCATAAATGTGCGAAGAGAGGGCATAGTGGTATGAAAGAGATAAGGTCTTTGATAGAGAGGGCAAAGAAATACCTGCGCAGCGCTGAAATACTCCTGAAGGAAGGTGATTATGAATCTTCTGTTTCAAGAACCTATTACGC
>JAGHBZ010000121.1 GCA_021160705.1 Candidatus Sumerlaeota bacterium | reverse complement strand
CTATAGAGCGTGAAATTGAAAAATTGAAAAAAGCTATTGAAGGAGACTCTATTGATGAAATAAGAAAATGTATTGACAGTTTGAATACAGCGTCACATAAATTATCTGAAGTCCTGTATCAAAAGGTTAAAGGGACTGCAGGAGCAACAGCAGGAAGTAGTGCAGGTAGTAGTAGTTCAGCAGCGGGTGAGTCGTCCAGTGGTCAAAGAAGTAGTGAGGGGGATGTGGTGGACGCAGAGTATGAAGTGGAAGATGACAAAAAATCTTAAAAAAAAAGACCTGAGAGTTGTAATATCTTCTCTCGTAAAGGGGTGAGATTAAGTAATGGAGAGGAATTTAAATGAACTCCTCCAGAAAGGAGAGAGTAAGTATCTTCTGGTCACGGTAGCAGCAAAACGCTTAAAAAAATTACTTAACGGCGAAAAACCTTTAGTAAATTATGACGCAGAAGAGGACATTGTGAATGTAGCCCTGCGAGAAATAGAGGCAGGCAAACTTAAGATTGTCCCGCGCAGGAAGGTAGGGAGGGTTGTGGACTTAGCAAAACAACACTAAGAAAAAAGTGTGGTTTATTTCACTCATCCGAGAGATGAGTGTTTTTTATTTTTTTAATATCAATTTTATAAAGAAAGGAGCGTGGTGGTCTGAAAAAGATACTGGCAATAGACGACGAGAATGATGCACTGTTGTTAATCAAAACGACCCTTACCAATGAAGGGTATGATGTAATAACAGCCACTAATGGGATGGATGGACTTGCACTGGCAGAGGAAGAACGTCCGGATTTAATTATACTGGATTTGCTAATGCCAGAAATGGATGGTTTTGAGGTGCTTGAACAGTTGAAAGCAAATGAGGTGACTGGAGAAATTCCGGTAATTGTTGTCTCTGCCGTTAGTGAAAAGGATAAAGTCAAAGCCGCCTTAACCCGGGGGATAGACTACTATATAATAAAACCATTTGATTACAACGACCTCCTTAGCAAAGTACATCTGGCATTAGGGGAATTATAATATTTATTTTTATTGTACGTCGAAGGCATCAGCGAACTCTCTTATCCCTATAAGAAGATGTACCTCCATTAGTAGAGAGAAGGAATTTTCGCATCCCTGAAACACAAGTTGAGTAGATGAGAAGGAAAGAAACGTCTGCTTAATTCATTGGTTCATACTTTATGTCAATTTCTCCCCATTTTGTGGTGAAATTACAATTATCTGGTTGAGGGAAGGAGTTTGTGCCAGAGTGAGGGATTAGTTGGGTCAAGAGAAGTTCCAATACTGCATTCAGGTGGAACGCCAATAGGATTTATTTTATAACTCCCGCCAGCAGGGCAGACAGGTTTCTTCTTTATATAGCCTTCCGGCCCTACCACATCAGGTCTATCAAGCCAATCAGAAGGAAGCACAGTACCGTCGGAGAGAAGATGTTGAAGTGCTCATTGTTCTTTTGCAGAATCAATTTTCATCAGGTTTTCCCGACAGGCACGAGCGTGAGCAGACTTTAGGGCTTGTTGGAGTTTTGGCAGAGAGAGACGAATAAGACTCGCTACGGCTGGCAGACAGGGAATTAACTCACCACCAAGCCCAAATGGAGATTTAGAGCGTATCGTGACATAATCTTTTCCTGCATAGACATCTGTTTCAATCGGGAAACTATGGTCCATCAATACTACAAAGTCAGGAATTAGCATTGGATTAAACCCACCAGTCTGGAGTATTCCAGGTCGTTTGTTCAGACCAGCGATTAGGAAATCGCCAATGGATGTCAAAAATGATAAATCCTGTGGCGGAGAATATATTTGAGCCACGAGGTTTGCCTGAGTTTTTTGTGTAAGAGTCGCTTCTGATGGAGGAGATTTTTCCACCTCAATGACCTTTTTCAGAACCTGGCGTATCAAAAGCTGATTGGAAGAGATGACCAGATGTTTTTGAGTACGTCCGAAGAATACAGGCAATCTGGAGCGAGCACCTGCAAATTGAAAATACTGCAACCCGTTATAGGAAAAATCTATTTTTTTGAGCTGGAATCGCTGACATAGTGTTGCAATGAGGTTATCAAACTTTTGCTGGTTTGTAAGTTCAGTGACCAGAGCACCATCCAGAGCTCCTTTCGTAATGAAGGCAGTTTGCGTGCCAAAAAGTGCGAGTATATCCTGCTCAAGGTTAAGTCCGGTCATCATTTGAACCATTGCCAGCATCATATCTATTTGTTGTGTGCCCTGCTCACCACTAAGTTGTCGTATGCGCTGACGGGCAAGTTGTAAATTTTCAAGAGGCGAGCTGTGAGAGACCGCACCGTGATATCTTTCCGGGAATTCAACCGTCTTGATAATGGGCAGTGCAGAGACCGGCTTCAATAAGGTAAAAAGCCCTGCTCGTTCACCCTCAAAGATACAACCTGCATTGGTGAGAACACAATTTTTTTGAAATCGGATGGAAGCAAACAGATATTGGATTTTATCAAATCCAAGTACCGGCATCAATTGCCTGATGGGCTGAAGTTCTCCCCCGAGTTGACGCAGCTTCTGCAGACTGGTATTTAATAGTAAAGAGAAATCCATCCAGATGAATAAGTCAGCATCTTTTATGAATGACCGGGCAAAAGCCTTTGACCAGAGAGCATTTAACTTCTCAGGACTAAGCATAACCTTCATAAAATCTTTATCAAGTGTCAAAAGAAGATACTCCTTATAAAAGGCAACGAAGAGAAACTCTTTATCGAATTTGCTCAGTGTGAATACTTCGGCGTCGTTGAATTGAGTGGTAGAATATTTAAACACCTCAGATTTTTGAGTTGTCCACTTTGCCAGGATACTTTTTACGTATTCTTTAGCTGATAAGATTTTGTCCTTCTGGAGTTTGCATATAATGGCAGGTTGCAGGTTACGAAATTTTGGCATCTGGTTATAAGGAAACGACACAGATACCAGTAAGGAATTGGTTTGTTTAAGCAATGGAAAAGGGTCAAATGTTTTAGAGGTAATAGTTTTCCATTCATCGGTTACGGCGTCCCGCCAGGGTCGAGCGTTTTTATCTCGCCAGAAATCGCCCAGTGGAGTGGAGGAGAGATTTTTACCAAAGTGAGCGACGTCTGGGAGGTAGATGGTGAAAAATGTTTGGTCTTTGACAAATTGTGAGAAGGGAGCGGTTGGAGATGGGGTTGCCTGTTGTGCCCATATAATCTGGGTCATCACAACACTCACTATAATAACAATCAGTGATATGGTTTTGTATCGTTCTATATTCATTTCCATCCTCCATTATTAAAAGTTAAATACAGAATAAAATCAGTGGTTAAAGAGTTTTTGTCAATACAAACCTGAATGGAGGAGATGTATCGAAATTTTTACAGACCTGGAGTTTCACGCGGAAGATGGTTCAAAGGAATTTCTGTTATCCAGTCTCTGAGCAATTATGTCCTTCATTTACAATCGCTGATAAATTAATTGACCTTCACTGGGATGAACATCAATAATTAAACTTACAATACACTACAGGATTTTATTTAAGGAGGGAACGATGATTCTAAGAAGCAGGGCGCCAATCAGGCTTGATTTTGCAGGTGGCTGGACAGACGTCTCACCATTTCGTGACAAAGAAAGTGGTGCTGTGGTCAATGCCACCATTACGCGGTATACGTATGTCACACTGGTACCCAGAAGAGACGAGGCAATTCGAATCATCTCTGCGGATTTCGACACGTTCATTGAAGTACAGAATTTCAAGAAACTTGAATATGACGGGAATCTTGACCTGGTAAAAGCGGCAATCAGGCGACTTGGATTAAAAATCGGGATGAACCTGTATGTGCGATGTGATGCACCACCTGGAAGTGGTACGGGTTCATCTGCGTCAATCAGTGTAGCATTGATTGGGCTTTTGAACACACTCCAGGACGAGCGACTCAGTCCTCATGAGATTGCTGAGCTGGCTCACAGGCTTGAGATTGAAGAACTCCATATTGCCGGTGGAAAACAAGACCAATACGCCTCAGTACTTGGAGGGTTTAGTTATCTTGAGTTTAGAAATGAAGCAGTAAGCAATAGTGCGTTGCGATTACCGCCGCGCGTGGTCAGAGAACTGGAAAAACACCTGATTCTTTGCTATACGGGGAAATCACGCCTATCCGGGGACATTATAAAACGAGTAATGGGTTCTTATGAGCGAGGCGAGAAGAAAGTAACACGTGCATTGCTTCGTATTCGTGAGATTGCAGTGGAAATGAAATCTGCATTGATGACCGGTAATCTCGGATATTTCGCAGACCTGCTGGATGAGAATTGGTCGCGCCAGAAAGACCTTGACCCCACAGTGAGCAATACGCAGATTGACGACCTCTTCAAATTGGCATATAAGTCAGGCGCACTTGGCGGGAAAGCACTTGGTGCAGGGGGTGGGGGTTGTCTGCTTTTCTACTGTAAGGAGAATAAGGAACACCTTGTCAGACGCGCACTCGAGACCGCAGGGGTACAGATTATTGATTTTAACTTCGACTTTGATGGACTACAGACCTGGCAGGTGCCCGAACCTATAAAAAAATAAGAAGTAGCCTGTAGCCAGAGAAGTAGTTACTATATGAGCACCTATCTGTCTTGTTTTCATTTTTCACATAATCTTTAAAAGGCAAGAAATTTAATGAATCAGAAAGGAGAGATAAAATGAGAAGAAGACTTAAAAATAGTGTTGGTATATGGGGGTTTGGACCAAACGCAACACGATTTGTCCCGGGTGGGTATCATCCTGAAACGCAGAAGGAGACTATGGTGGAACGAACCAAACGTGTGGTAGAGGGTGTGGGAGAGTGGATTGACGGGTTTGAGTATCATTATCCGGGCGAGGTTAACGAAGATAACCTTAATGCGATAAAAGACGCACTCGGAGATAAAGACATTTATTGTGTTGCAATCGGGTTTCACTGTATGGAGGAGTTTACAATGGGTTCGTTTGTGAACCCGGATGCGAAGAAACGTCGTCTTGCGGTGCGGCTTGCCAAAAATGCCGTTGACATCGCTAAATCAGTAAACGGGAATCTAATTATCTGGCCGGGTGCTGAAGGTTACAATTATCCTTTTCAGGTAGACTATGTCCAGCAATGGAGCTATTTCATTAATAACGTAGCGGAAGTGGTTGATTATGCTGCTCAGAAGAAAGTCAAAGTCTTTCTTGAACACAAGAATAGCGAGCCGGCGATGAGAATCCTTATGCGAAATATCGGGATGACTTTATTTACCATCTACAAAATCAGAGAAAAGGGTGTGAATACCCGTTATTTGAAAATCAATATGGATTGGCAACACCTGATTATGAATGGCGAACCACTGGCTGAATACGCTGCATTGCTTATGAAAGAAAAATTGCTCGGTCATATGCATTCCAATAGCGGGTGGGGAGTGTTTGATGATGATAATATGACCGGTAGTTTAAATTTTATGGAAACGCTGGGCGTTGCAAAAGAAATGCAACTCGGTGGCTATGGCAGGAGAGGCGAACGAATCGGGTTTGACCTGTTTCCGTACACTGAAAATCCAATAGACGCAACTATCCAGAGCGTTAAACAATGGGAATTTATCTGGGACCTTGCCCTGGCAATTGACGACAAAGCGTTTCAGGAAGCACGAAAACAAAAAGATGCAATTGGATGTTACAAAGTGGTCTATAGAGCACTGGGACTGGATGAGAAAAAAATAAGGAGATATTTTCGGGAATTTCTTTAGACATCTATTAAAGCCTATCGGCAGAGCATGAAATAGAGTGTAAAATGGGTAAGACATCTACGTTTATTATAGTGGTGCTAATTCTGGCTGTTGGAGGCGTGGTGGCAGGAGTTCTTTTCCTGACGCGTCCACGTCCTGAACACATATCCCACGCGGAGAGCGGTCCACTGGTCAGAGTTATTACAGCCAGGCCAAAGACCGTCAATATCAAAGTTGAAGGATTCGGGACAGCCCGTGCAAAGACTGAGGTCACGCTCACTGCGGAAGTGTCGGGTAGAATTATCAGTGTTTCGCCGGGTCTACGCGAGGGTATGTTCTTCAAAAAGGGCGATATACTCCTGAAAATAGACCCGCGGAGCTACGAAATCACAGTAAAACGTATAAGAGCCAGACTTGCTCAACAGAAAGCAGAGATTAAACGGATTGAACAGGAGACAAAAAATCAGGAGGCGAATCTGAAGTTAGCCGAGGAGGAGCTGGAGCTCGCCCTGAGAGAATTGAACCGCCAGAAAAACTTAAAAGCCACCAATGTAGCCTCTGAGATTGCGGTTGAGACAGCAAAACTCAAGTACCTTGAGAGTAAATCTCGTAAGCAAACGATTGAGAACACTCTTTTGGTTTTAGAGCCACAGAAAGAATCAGCTAAGGCGGGGTTAAACATAACTCAGGCAGAACTGGAGGAAGCCGAACTTAATCTCTCAAAGACAGTAATTCGTGCACCTTTTGATGGTCGAACCGCAGAAAAATATATAGAGGAAGGGCAATTCGTCACGGTGGGAACACCACTGGCTCGTGTCTATGATACCTCTGCAATAGAGGTGCCTGTCCAGCTTACTCTTGAAGACCTGGGGTGGCTTGATTTGGAGTCTATTTTGACAATGGGAGAAAATAAAAGTAGCACCGCTCTGAATAAGGAAAATACGGCGAATGAAAGCCCTCCAGTCGCTCTGGCACACTTATCTTTCGGTGAGAATAATTATACCTGGAGGGGGTTCGTAAGTCGTATAGGAGGGGAGATAGAAAGGTCTACCCGGACAATTTCGGTATTCGCAGAGTTCCCGAACCCTCAGAAAGATGCTCCCTCTGGAGGTAACATATTCTCGTTAATCCCGGGTATGTTTGTGCAAGTGGAGTTTATCGGGAGGCAGTTCAGCGACGTGTATGAACTCCCACGCAATGCGCTCAGAACCGGAGATGTGGTTTATATTGCTCAGGACGGGAAGTTGAGAATGCGTCCGGTACACGTGTTGCAGAGAATCGGCGACAAAGCCTATGTGGACGATGGGATTCAACCCGGGGAACAGATTATAATATCGCCGCTTTCTACGGTCTTGGAAGGAATGAAAGTCAGGACATCTGCCTCATCAAGCAAGTAGCAACAAAGATAAAGCTGAACATTAGCAAAAATTCACTCCGAATTATCAAGAATTATTAACACGGTGGATAGATTACTATGATACGAGCTATTGCCAGGTGGTCTGTAGAGAATCGGGTCACCGTAAATATATTGATGCTCATCATCCTTGCAGGTGGATTGATTTCGCTACTACGGATGAAGCGCGAATCCCTTCCGCAATTCTCGCTTGATATGATAAGTATCTCAGTAGCCTATCCCGGCGCCACTCCGGAGGAGATTGAAGAAGGTATCTGTGTGAAAGTAGAAGAAGCAATCAAAGGCGTTGAAGGAGTAAAAAAAATCATCTCTACTGCTACGGAAGGTTACGGCACTATTGTAGTGGAACTGGAATCTAATGTGTCTAATACGCAAAAAGTACTGGACGATATAAAGAGCGAAGTTGACCGAATAGAGACATTTCCTGAAGAAGCAAAAGACCCTATAGTAAAAGAAATTACACTCCGAGAACCCGTAATCTATGTAGCCATATACGGTAATGCCGGAGAACTCACCTTGCGAAAACTCGCAGAGAAAGTAAGAGACGACCTCGTGGATACACCTGCAATCACTCAGGCGGAGCTCGCTGGTGTTCGCAATTATGAAATCTCCATAGAAGTTTCTGAAGCCACACTCCAGAAATATGGATTGACCTTTGATGAGGTGGCACAGGCAGTAAAACGTGGTAGTCTTGACCTGCCCGCTGGAACCATAAAGACACCCTATGAAGAAATATCGCTCCGTACGAAAGGTCAACGCTACACTGGCGAGGAGTTTGAATCCATTCCACTACGTACTCTTCCTGATGGGACTATTATCCGACTGGGCGAGGTGGCTCATATAATTGACGGTTTTGAAGATACGGAGAAACGAATACGGTTTGATGGTATGCCAGCGGTGGTTGTGCAGATTGTAAAGACGCCCGAGCAGGACCTGATAGAAATTGCCGATACGGTACATAGATATGTTGCGGAGACCCGGAATAAGCTCCCTGAGGGGGTTCAAATATCCTCGTTTATTGACCACTCAGAACTTGTGCGAAGCAGAATTGACCTGCTTGTGCGCAACGGAAGACAGGGACTAATTCTGGTGTTTCTGACATTGGCGCTTTTCCTGCAGTTTCGTCTCTCCTTCTGGGTATCTATGGGAATACCCGTATCTTTTATGGGTGCTTTCTGGGTACTCGGACTCAGGGGCGATTCAATCAATATGATTTCGCTTTTTGCGTTTATTATGGCACTGGGACTGGTGGTTGATGATGCTATCATTATTGGCGAGAACATCTTCACGAAATACAGCAAAGGTTTGAACCCTATCCAAGCCAGCATAGAAGGCACCGCTCAGGTCGGCTGGCCTGTCATTATGACCATTCTTACCACCGTTGTGGCGTTTCTGCCCCTTTTTTACGTAAGCGGGATAATGGGAAAATTCATTGCGGTGATGCCTGTAGCTATTATAGCCACATTATTGTTCTCGCTTTTTGAAGCGTTGTTTATTCTTCCTGCACACCTGGCACATACACTTGAACGCCAGGAGAGACGAGCACAAAAAAAGACTCTCAAAAATACGCCAACACGGATTCAGCGATTTCGTGAAACCACGCTTAAGAAAGTTATTCAGCGTTATTATGCCCCGGCACTGAACCGGGTAATTCGCTATCGTTACATCTCCTCTGCCATCGCTTTAAGTATACTCATTATGGCAGTAGGTACGATTGCCAGTGGTCGTGTGCCATTTGTCCTGATTCCCAAGATGGACAGTGATTGGCTTGTGGCGAAGGTCACGTTCCCTTATGGGACGCCAATTGAAGACACGGCATCTGCGGTTATCCGCATTGAAAAGGCAGCACAAAGACTCAATCACGAATACGCTGGTAAGACCAAAAGTAAGAAAAATCACAAAGTTATTCGCCACATATTCAGTATGATAGGCGAAATTATGCCTGAGGGGCGTGAGGAGGGTGAATACGGTTCCCATTGTGGCGAAGTCATACTTGAACTACTCCCTTCAGAGGAACGAGGAATTCATTACACCGACCTGCTAAACCGATGGCGTGAACTTGCTGGCGACATCCCCGGCACCGAAAAACTCATATTTACCACACCTGTGATGGGTCCCGGTGGTGCTCCAATTGAAATTAAGCTAGTTGGTAAAGACTTTGATACACTGCAACGCGCAGCGGATGAACTCAAACAACAGCTCGCTACCTATCCCGGAACCTTTGACATCTCTGACGATTTCCGACCGGGTAAACCTGAATTAAAACTCAAGACAAAACCTACCGCACGAGTACTGGGAATTACTATGAGCGACCTGGCACGTCAGGTCAGACAGGGATTTTACGGAGATGAGGCACTGCGGATTCAACGTGGAAGAGATGACGTCAAGGTAATGGTTCGTTACACTGAGGCGGAACGCCACACCCGAGGGAGTGTGGATAAAATGCGGATACGCACACCATCCGGCGATGCCGTGCCTCTTGCCACAGTGGCAGAAGTGACCGAAGGAAAAGGGTATTCTGTGATTCATCGCATTGACCGAGAACGCACGATTACTGTGGTCTCAGACCTGGATGAATCTGTTGCAAATGCAAGGGAAATCATTCTGGATTTACAAAAATCTTTTCTCCCGGAGCTGATGTTGCGGTATCCGGATATAAGATATTCTCTCGGGGGACAGGAGGAGACCACTAAAGAAGCAGTAGGAAGCCTGGCAAAAGGGTATATTCTGGCATTACTGGCAATTTATGGTCTGCTTGCCACACAGTTCCGCTCCTATATCCAGCCGGTTATTGTAATGACCGCCATTCCATTCGGGCTTATTGGTGCAGTGGTTGGTCATCTGGTGATGGGGCTTTCGCTCACGTTGATGAGTTTGTTTGGGATAGTCGCACTCTCAGGGATTGTGGTTAATGACTCGCTGGTGTTAATTGATTTCATTAACCAATCAGTGCGGGAAAAACTTCCTGTGTTTGACTCAGTATATCAGGCAGGACAGGCACGATTTCGTCCTGTTTTGCTGACCACTATTACTACACTCGCTGGTCTGTTACCAATTATGCTGGAGAAAAGTTTTCAGGCAAAATTCCTGATTCCTATGGTGGTCAGTATTACGTTTGGGCTTTTGTTTGCTACCCTGCTGACACTATTTCTTGTACCCTGCTTTTACCTGATATTAGATGATATAGTCAAACTCCTTACTCCACGTGAGCCAAAAAGAAGTGAATAGCGTATTTACATTCCCTGAAAGGAATAAAGGATGTCATTCCTCATCAGGTTTATGCTATTTTTTAAATCAGGTATAAACCTTGACCATAGACTCATACTCGTTTATAGTGATGAAGAGTTTTTTATCTATTAAAGCAGGAGGACAGAGATGAAGCAAAGCATTATCACATATCTTATGATTTTTTTAATTGCCCTATTAATCACAGGGTGTCAGCAAAAAAGAGAAAAAGTCAGCGAAGAAATTGAACGCGATGTAGAAACTTTAACCAATCGTATTAATGACCTTGATAAACAGCTTAAGGAGTTGCGGAAATCAGTGGAATCATTGAAAAAGGACGTTGACTCCAGAATGAGCGAAATTGATAGCACTATGAAGCGAGTGGAGTCAAGTCGGTTTGAGGCTAAGATGGCTCTGGAGGATGTGACCAGACGCATTAAAGGCGAGAAGAAACTTACCGTTGCTGAACGCAAGATGCTCCCTATAGGTGTGCGAATCATTCTGATAATAATCATCTTTGTATTGCTGGTAATCTTGATTAAAAAAGCAACCGCCCGTCCATACGCCTCAGGAGCTGGAGTACCTTCAGGTGAGCCATCACCACCTCCGTCACCCCCACCTGAATCTGCCAGAGAAACTGAAGATATATCAGACAAACCTGATAAGACTTCAACTTCATCATAACGCCTTAATTCGGTGAGCTCTGGATTGACATATTTTCATCTACAAAAACGTTGAAGATTCTTGCGAGCTAATGAATAGCAAAATATATTGGTATTAAAGGACAAGATAAGTTGAGTCTATGAGTCCTGCAAAAAAAGAAGGAAGGCTTTATCTTGTAGCGACACCAATCGGCAACCTCAAGGATATAACCTACCGAGCCGTTGAAGTGCTTCGTCAGGTAGATGTGATTTTGGCTGAAGACACTCGCCGTGCACGTATACTCTTGAATACCTATAATGTGCGGAAACCTTTGATGAGCTATCACGACCACAACAAGGAACAGTGCACTCCATATATTCTCAAGCAATTAGAAGATGGAAAGAACATCGCATTGATAACAGACGCTGGCACTCCTGGAATTGCGGACCCGGGTTTTTATCTGGTAAAGAAGGCACTGGAGCACGATATACAGGTCGTGCCTATTCCCGGTCCCACTGCTCTCATATCGGCGTTGTCTGCCTCTGGGTTGCCAACGGACAGGTTTATCTTCTGTGGTTTTCTGCCTCGTAAAAAAGGCAAACGCCAGAAACTCCTGGAGGAACTAACCGGGTTTAAAGGAACAATTATTTTGTATGAATCACCGTATCGTCTCCTGAAAACACTTATGGATATAAAAGACATCGTTGGAGAAAATCGCCGTATAGTGCTCGCCAGAGAACTCACAAAAATCTATGAAGAATTTATTAGAGGCACAGCCGATGAGGTAGTAAAGGAGATTCAGAGTCGTCCTGCTATAAGAGGCGAGTGGGTCATTCTAATTGAGGGAAGTAGCGCAGAGGAAAAGACTGAGTGAGCCGAATCATTTTTTAAGTTTGCCATATTTAATAACTTTGATACGAACCTTTGCCAGCCCTTTCTCAATAATGCCAAGTTTCTTTGCAGCGGCATAAGATAGGTCAATTATTCTCCCCTTTACATAAGGTCCACGGTCATTAACACGGACAACCACTGACCTGCCATTTTCCAGATTAATGACCTTCAGCAGTGTTCCAAAAGGTAATGTTCTATGTGCGGCAGTTAGGTCATCTCTCCGATATGGTTCCCCGGATGCAGTCAGTCCCTCCTCCTCATACCAGGAGGCGATTCCTTCCTGGATGTCTGATTTAGCCAGCTTAAATGGAATAAGCACAATCTTGAAAGACGTCTTCACCAGATAATACGAGGATTTGAAGAGAAAATATGTGGTATAATACACCACGTCTGCTGTAGTTTTAACAGTGAATGTCGCTCCATTGACTGCAGTCCTGATAATTAGTGAACAACCTAATGAAAGCATTAATACAAGAAAGAAAATAAGTAGCAGGGCTATTGTGGTCTTATACATTTTTTCTATTTTTGAGCATTACCGGGTCTTGGTAAATATTTTGCTCTAAAGCTCTTCGAACCTCAAGAATCAGAACAGTTTACATATTACATCCATTACCGGGCTTTTTTATTTTTCTGTGGAATTTCTATGTAAAAATAATTTGCCTCAGAGCGTTATTACATATAGGATTAGTGTGTCAAATTTTACTTTTTATCTGCTCAATATTTAACATATTATTATTCGTAGAGTATATATCAAGCCAATAAGAAACACAAATATTTTAGCAGTGTAGAAATTCAAAAATAAAGAGTAGTCAGACGTCTGGTGAGTACATCATCCAATAATAGAACGGCACTAACTCTTATTGAGTTACTACTCGTGCTAAGTATTATTGCGATTCTTTCAGCAGTGGCATTTTATAACTTAATGGAGTCTGGCACAAGAGCCAAGGTTTCAATAGCAAAGAACAATCTGCGAGTCGTTGCGGGCGCCTTAGAGGCATTTTGTGCTGACCATAACGCATACCCGTGTTCACAACCAACTGTCCCGGCTGACCCTTTCGGAATATTGGCTTCTGAGCAATTGTGGCAACTGACCACTCCAATTGCTTATTGCACCCGGCAGGCGTTTCACGACCCATTCGGACCGCTTCGTGCCCATAACCTCCGCTCATTAATATTATCTCCACATACATCATCCCAGCCAGACCCTGACCTGCCTATTCCAAAGGTAGTTAACCCTGAACAGAGTATTTTTTATTATTATTACCCCTATTTTGCCGGGCTTGTGCACAATCCGAATTTAAGCTGTGAAGCCACTGCACTCATAAGTATCGGTCCTGACCTTTCCGACTCTTTTGCGGTATACTATCCGTTTGAAGACGAGATGCCACCCCTTGCTGGTGCACTCGGTTATCATAAAAGCGTGGATACCATCTATGACCCGACAAATGGTACGGTGAGTCCCGGTGATATTGCCAGATTTACCGGGATGATTAATCTGCGTGAACCATAACCTCATAATTTATGTATGCCTCAACACAGAGAGTAATAATAGCAGTTTTGGTTATACTCGGGTCTGTACTATCTGCTCCGGTAGTGATGAGTGTAGAGAGGGTCAGCGAGTTGCCCATCCCTCCGGCAACCGTCCTGCCCGTGAATAAAGAAGCATTATCTCTTTGCTTTTCTGACTGCGCCTCCTCTCTTTTTGCAGGTTATGTACCTCAGGCAGT